>JASGCH010000228.1 GCA_030054245.1 Gammaproteobacteria bacterium
TTTTGGTCATTTAGAATCGGGCTTTAATATGTTGGACCCGATCAAATCGACGATTACCACCGATGGCTTAGACATTAACGGCCGTTTTGCCGAAACCGGTATTCCCGCGGCTGTTGTGAGCAAATTTTTGGCACAACACGGAGTGATTGTAGAAAAAACCGGCTTGTACAGTATTTTCATCATATTTACCATAGGTATTACCAAAGGGCGTTGGAATACCCTATTAACGGCTTTGCAACAATTTAAAGACGACTACGATACCAATCAGCCTCTATGGCGCGTCTTGCCTAAATTTATTGAAAAGCACGAAGTTTACAAAAAAATGGGCCTCAGAGATTTATGCCAATACATTCACAATTTTTATAAACTTTATAACGCCGCCAGACTGACCACAGATATGTATTTGAGCGACTTGGTGCCAGCCCTCAAACCGAGCGACGCTTATGCCCATATTGCGCATGGTTTAACCCAACCCGTGCCCATTGACGAGTTATTGGGGCGCATTACCACCAGCCTGATTACCCCTTATCCTCCGGGCATTCCTTTACTCATACCTGGGGAACGCTTTAACCAAAAAATCATCGAATACCTCCAGTTTTCCAGAGAGTTTAACCAAAAATGTCCTGGATTTGAAACCGATATTCACGGTCTCAGCAAAAAACCCATTCAAGGGGGAGGGGTAGAGTATTACGCCGACTGTATTAGGAGTGCCTAGCTGGCGGTCGGTTTGGTTAGTTATGCCCAATGGCTAGCGTTGGCACGCGTGCGTGGGAGCACGCGTTTTCGAGTCGCGCGCTCAGGTGCAGTCGCGTTGTAAAGGAGTATAATTCGGAATTGCCAGATTCTGCTTAGATTTAGAGGGTGGAGAGGGCATGATCAAGGTCGCTGAGCAAATCATCGATATGCTCAATGCCAATAGACAACCGTACTGCATCCACCGGCACGCCGGCTTTTAGTAACTCCTCGGGCGAAAGTTGGCTGTGCGTGGTGGACGCGGGGTGTGTGGCCAGTGATTTGGCGTCTCCAATGTTGACTAGGCGCGTAAAAAGCTCCAGTGCATCCAAAAATTTGGCTCCCGCTTGGCGCCCGTCGTGTAGTGCCGACTTTATGCCAAAAGTGAGTAAGCCAGAGGCACGACCGCCCAAGTACTTTTGGGCCAAGGCATGGTCAATATGCTCAGGTAAACCCGCGTAGTTAACCCAGCTCACTTTAGGGTGCTTTTGTAAATGTTTGGCAATGGCTAAGGTGTTGCTGTTGATACGCTCTAAACGCAAGGCTAATGTTTCAATCCCTTGCAAAATTAAAAATACATTAAAAGGCGAAATGGCCGCACCTGTGTTACGCAGTGGTACCAAGCGTGCGCGTCCAATATAAGCCGCCTGACCCAGTGCTTCTGTATAGACCACTCCGTGGTAGCTGACATCGGGTTCGTTTAAGCGTTTGAACCGTTGCTTATGCTCGCTCCACGGGAACTTGCCGCTGTCCACAATAGCACCTCCTAGCGAAGTACCATGTCCACCCAGATATTTGGTGAGCGAATGCACCACAATATCAGCGCCGTATTCAATAGGGCGTAGCAAGTATGGCGTTGCCACGGTGTTGTCCACAATAAGGGGTACGCCGTGTTGGTGGGCAATTTCGGCTATTCGAGCAATGTCGGTTACATTGCCTTGGGGATTGCCTAAGGACTCGACAAAAATAGCTTTGGTTTTATCGTCAATTAAGGGCTCAAAACTCAAAGGGTTACGATGGTCTGCAAAACGGGTGGTGATGCCAAACTGCGGTAAGGTGTGAGCGAACAAGTTATAAGTGCCACCATACAAGGCAGTACTAGATACGATGTTGTCACCTGCTTCAGCGATGGTTTGAATGGCGTAAGTAACCGCCGCTTGACCAGATGCCAAAGCCAATGCGGCAATACCACCTTCGAGGGATGCAATGCGTTGCTCTAACACATCTTGGGTTGGATTCATGATCCGCGTGTAGATATTGCCTGGGACCTTCAAGTCAAATAAATCAGCACCATGTTGTGCATTATCAAATGCGTAAGCAACCGTTTGAAAGATGGGTACGGCAACGGACTTGGTGGTGGGGTCGGGCTTATAACCAGCGTGAACTAGGCGTGTTTCAAATTTCCAATGGTTTGACATAGTTTTCGGTATGTGAATATCGGACCATTCAACGGGTGTTGAATACGGGACTAGAGCTACCTGCGAGACAGGTACATGACTTATGGTAGTAATTATAAGTATGGATAGTATGGATATTTTTGACCATTCGGTCTAAACTCCATGCCCCAGATTCGGTTGCACTCAAAAAGACTATGGTGCCATCGGCGTAGAACCTTACAAAGAAACTCTAATCAAGTCAAAGAGGTATAGTCGCTGTACAAATCAGCGTAGTGTGGATCTACTTTAATAAATTATACCACGATTAGTACGGTATAGTCGCTGTACCAATCAGCGTAGTTCGGAACAAAATGATTCTAGATTGTGTATTAATTTTAGGTATAGTCGCTGTACAAATCAGCGTAGTTCGGAACCTACAGTAGGTTTGGATTTACATTTACAAAGGTATAGTCGCTGTACAAATCAGCGTAGTTCGGAACACAAACAGAAAAAGATATACTCCCAATTGCGGTATAGTCGCTGTACAAATCAGCGTAGTTCGGAACAAAAATTCATTTATTATCCAATTAGGTAATGGTATAGTCGCTGTACAAATC
>JASGCH010000229.1 GCA_030054245.1 Gammaproteobacteria bacterium
ATCCGTATTTCCAAGGAACAACTAAACGTAGCGGTGCACCATTTTGATTGGGTAATAATTTTCCATACATTCCGAAGGTTAAGAGAGTAAGCGGGTGCATGGCTTCATCTAAGCGGAGTCCTTCGATATAGGGCCATTGTAAAACACGGGAATTAATATAGGGCATGGTCTTTTTATCACTTAAAGTTTCAAAAGAGACATATTTAGCCTGACCAAGTGGTTCTAATTTTTGAATGAGGTTAGATAAAGAATACCCTACCCAAGGAATCACCATCGACCAGCCCTCTACGCAACGAAGACGGTAGATTCGCTCTTCCATAGGTGCTAGCTTTAATAGTTGCTCTAAGGTCCAAGTCCCCGGCTTTTTCACTAAGCCCTCCATTTGAATTTCCCAAGGTGAAACCGACATTTTTTGAGCATTTTTTTTGGGGGATTCCTTATCTAAGCCAAATTCGTAATAATTATTGTAGCTGGTGGCGTCTTCAAAAGGAGTGGGTTGATCAATGATAGAGGTGCCGCTGACTTTACTTGGAATGGTCGAAATAGTGGAGGGGTCTGTAGGGCTCTGTCCTGAAGAAGGTTTGGCCAACCACATACTTGAACCTATCCCGGCGATGATATTTCGCCGATTGAATAAATGTTTTTCAGAAGTAATTTCAGAACCAACGACTTTAGGGAATGTATGATAGAGTTTTTTCACAGATTTGGGTTAGTAAAAATAAATGATTCAAGAGACTATATCCTATATCCTATATCCAGTCGTTTGAGGTTTCTGGTCCATTATAATAGGAAGACTGTTGCATGAGCGGCATAGCCGATGGTGCAACAGTCTTTTAATTCTCATTTTTCCACAGCGGTTATGAAAATAAAAATTATTAATCCCAATACCACTTGGTCTATGACTCACAAAATTGGCGAAGCCGCTCAGTCACTCCAATTACCCAATGTCGATATTTTGGCGGTTAGTCCAGATTTTGGACCGGCTTCGATCGAGGGTTTTTATGACGAAAGTATGGCTTGTTTAGGGTTACTGGATGAAATCAAAAAGGGCGATGCCATTGAAGAGTGTGATGCCTACATCATAGCTTGTTTTGGAGATCCAGGATTGGACGCCGCCAGAGAACTCACTCGTAAGCCGGTTATTGGTGTTGCTGAAGCGGCTATGCGTAGTGCATCGTATATTAGTACTGGGTTTTCAGTGGTTACTACCTTGCTCAGGACGGTCGTGATTGCCGAGCATTTATTGGATAAATACGGCACGCGTGCGCACTGTAGAAAGGTGAGAGCGTGTGAGTTGGCGGTACTAGAGTTAGAGAATCCTTTGAGTAATGCCTATCAAACGATTTTAAAAGAATGCAAAATGGCTCTGGAAGAAGACAATGCGGGAGCTATTGTGCTGGGTTGTGCAGGCATGGCCGATTTATGCAAAAGGTTACAGCTGGAATTGGGTGTGCCGGTGATTGACGGAGTCGTGGCGGCGACGGTTACAGCTTATGGTTTGGTAGCCGCCGGTATTCAAACGAGCAAAAAGGGAGATTATGCCTACCCACTGCCAAAAACCTATACAGGCCATATGGCGGCTTATGCGCCAAAATAAGTTTTTTGAAATATCCAAGCCTTTTGGGTTTCACCAAGGGTTGTTAAAAGACGGTGTTAGGTGGCTAACCTCCCGTGAACACCCCGTAAATTTCGCTGGTTACGCTCTTTAATTTGGCTATTATGCTAGAGCAAGACTATTGCACCGACGGCTACGCCGCTGGTGCAATAGTCTTGCTTATGGTACAAGCTAGGCCGTTAGGAACGCTTCGCCAAATAAGCCAAAGCGACGCGAGAGTTGTTGGTATTTTTTAAGTAGTTACGCATAAAATCTCCAGCCATTATCAGTTTTTCTAAGTTAATTCCAGTGTGATAACCCAAGCCATGTAGCATATACACCAGTTCTTCGGTGGCTACATTGCCGGTCGCTCCCTTGGCGTAGGGACATCCCCCTAGACCTGAAACCGAGCTATCGAATCTTCGTACTCCGGCTTGTAGGCAAGCGTAAATATTGACCAAAGCTTGTCCGTAGGTGTCATGGAAATGTGCCGACAAGCTATGGACGGGATAAATGGTGGCTATCTGATCTAGTAGGGTTATGACCGCGTTGGGGGTACCAACGCCAATGGTATCAGCCAAACCCAAGCGATTAATACCGATAGCTTTCATTTTTTCTGCCACTTTGACAACTTGTCGTGCCTCTATGGGACCTTCATAAGGGCATCCTAAGGTACACGATAAAATACCTCTAACTCGGATGTTATGGAGCTGTGCTAAGGCTACTATTTTTGAAAACTTATCTATGCTTTGGTCAATGGTACAATTGATATTCTTTAAGCTAAAGGCTTCACTCACAGAACCAAAAACCACCACTTCTTCCACCTTGGATTCAATGGCTAGGTGTAACCCTTGCACATTGGGCACCAGAGCCAAATAGCTGACTCCCGGTTTTTTATGAATCCCGAGCCATAATTGTTGATTATCCGCCATTTGTGGTACCCATTTGGGTGAGACAAAGCTGGTACATTCAATTTCGGGAACACCAGCTTCTTGTAGCAGGTGAATAAAGTGTTGTTTTATTTCGCTAGGAACCCATTGAACTTCGCTTTGTAGCCCATCTCGTGGGGCAACTTCGGTGATGATGACTTGGGAGTTAACAGGGGACATGGTC
>JASGCH010000230.1 GCA_030054245.1 Gammaproteobacteria bacterium
G
Source organism: Gammaproteobacteria bacterium (assembly GCA_030054245.1). Lineage (GTDB taxonomy): Bacteria > Pseudomonadota > Gammaproteobacteria > Burkholderiales > Burkholderiaceae_C > JASGCH01. Next base: position 2 of record JASGCH010000230.1, read on the forward strand.
CCAATTCCTTGGTCATAGCCGTGTCTCAAAGTGGTGAAACATTTGATGTATTGGAGGCTTTGCGTAAAGCAAAACAAGCTAAGGCCAAAATTTTAGCTATGAACAATGTCGCTAAAAGTACGATGCAACGGATGGCGGATTATCGATTATTACTGCATGCTGGTAGCGAAATGAGTGTCTTGAGTACTAAATCGGTGATCGCTCAAATTGGTTTGCTGTATTTGGTAAGCATTCGTTATGCACAAGTCTATGCCAAGGAAGAGCCTAGTCGATTGGCGCAGTATAGGGAGGATTACTTGCGATTAAGCACCGTGATAGATCGCCTCTTGCGTACTAGTTTGACACACATACAAAAAATTGCTTATACATTTTGTCGGATTAAACATTGGTTTTTTATTGGTAAAGGGGTACAGTACCCAGTTGCTTTAGAAAGTGCTCTCAAATTTAAGGAAGTTTCTTATCGGCATGCCGAAGGAATGTCTGCGGGCTTTCTTAAACACGGGACCATCTCCATGATTGATAGCGATTTTTTTACTTTGGTATTTTTACCAAACCGATCGACCGACGAGGAATTGTTTTATGCCACACTAGACAATGTCTATGAGATTAAGGCCAGAGGTGGAAATGTCTTGGGTATTGGCTCTGAGAACCTAGAAGAAGGGGTTAAAGCCTTGTTCCTCGATTACATTCCTTATCAACCTACCAATAAATGGTTAGATGTGGTGAGTCAATTGATAATAGGTCAATTATTGGCATATTATTGTGCATTGGCGTTAGGTAGAAATATAGACAAACCCAGGGCTTTAGCCAAATCGGTAACGGTTCGCTGATAAAAGACTGTTGTACCATCGGCTGGTGACAGCTCGGTGAGCTGTCAAAGTACAAGGCTGGAGCAGTCGCCCCCAGCGGAATTTAATGGGAGAGACCTTTGCACCGATGGCTATGCCGCTGACTGTACTGCCAAATTACTGCGTTATGCGGTAGTGTGGTAGGTTGTGCAACCGTTTTGTCATTGTCTTGAGAGGCTAAGATACTTATCGCACAGCTCAAGGAAGTCGTTAAGCTTTGGGTCTATCCCCGTTTCTTGGTACATGATCTTGGCTACTTCTGGAGCTAATTGCTGGGCTATTTCTGGTTCTGTCATCAAATATCGATACCGTCTGGATAACATATCTTCCACGGTGACCGCACCTTCATGGGTTAGGCTAAACCGTATGTACGCTTCTTGCAATCTATTTAAGATGGACTTCGCATCACCAAATAACTCCTCTTTGATGATTTCATGGTCTAATCCAAACATCAGGGGATTGGGATAACCTGAAATATCTTGCTGGATCGATCTTTGTTTGGGTGCCTGGTATAAAGGGGTAGATGCGGTTTTTGAAGGTACTAATTGAGGTAATATTTTGTGATCTTGTAAAATTTGCATGACATCTTCAGCCATTTTTCGGTAAGTGGTCCATTTTCCACCTATTACCGTCAGTATGCCTTGTGAGTTTACATAAATGTGATGCTCTCGAGATAAATTCTTGGATTCAATGTGGGGTTTATGTACCAAAGGACGCAACCCAGCCCAGCAACTTTTAATATCATCCAGGCTGATGGGGCGTTGAAAGACTTTACTAGCCTCGGCTAGTAAATAGGCTACTTCTGCCCCAGATGGGGTGGGCTCCCTGACTACTTCCCGTTGTACCGTGTCGGTAGTGCCAATGAGCAGCGTTTCATTGAGCCATGGGATGGCAAAAAATACGCGCCCATCAGCAGTTTGGGGAATAATGATGGCTTTATGGGTATCTGCAAAAAAATGGGGTAATACGATATGTATCCCACGACTGATGGTCAGCATACTGTGCTCCGGCTGTCCACCACCCATAAAACTTAGGGTCTCTTGACTCCAAACCCCTGTGGCGTTGACCACTGCACGGGTTTGGATGGTATATTGCTTGGTTTTGTCAAAAGAATCTTCTACGACCACAAGATATTTGTATGGGCTATGCGGGTCAACTTGGATATGAGTAACTTTTAAATAATTGCCGATCTGTCCCCCGTTCTGAGCAATGGTTTGAGCCAGACTGAGTGCGTAACGGGCGTCATCAAATTTAGCATCCCAATAAAGCACACCGGATGAGAATTTGTCTAATTTGATGCCTGGGATATGGTGCATCAAACTTCTTTGATTGGGAATGATTTCAGTTTTACCTAATGAATAATTCTTGGCTAAAGAATCGTAAACTCCTAAGCCCGCGCGGTAATATAAGCTGACCCATGGCCGAGAAGTGGGAATAATAAAGGGGATAGGCTGGGCAATATGTGGGGCTAGTTCTAAAAGAATTTTGCGCTCTTTTAAAGCCTCTTTTAAGAGTGGCCAATGGCTGAGGTTCTTTAAATAGCGTACACCACCATGAAACAATTTGGTCGAACGCGATGAAGTCCCGCCGGCATAATCCTGAGACTCAAATAAAGCTACCGATAGCCCGCGCAAGCAAGCGTCTAAGCCTACACCCAAGCCTGTGGCACCTCCACCAATGACGACCAAATCTACTTTTTGTTTCTCTTGTAAAAAATCCAAAAACTTTTTTCTTGATAACATTGGGCTAGTGGACTGAAAATGACGATATTCATAAGACTGTTGCACCATTGGCTGGTGCCGCTCGACGAGCTACCCAAGTACAAGGCTTGAGCGGAACGCCCCCA
>JASGCH010000231.1 GCA_030054245.1 Gammaproteobacteria bacterium
TGGACCTTACGCCCCTGGTGGTGGATATCAGCGATAAAAATGTAAAGACTGAAGCCAAAACCTATCAAAATGGTCGAGGCGGAAAAGGAAGCGTAGCAGGTAGTCAAGAAATACTATTTGTTTGTAGTCCTAAAAAGAAACACATTGTTTCAAATATTCATAAACAACAATTGGTAAATGAAGGATTTTCAATATTGGAAGAAGTTACACGAAAGTGAAAAATTAGAAGAATTTAGCCAAGACAGAACAGGGCTTTTATGGTTGAAACTAAAATCAATGATTAGAAAGAAACTCGTTGCCGAATTTCTTAAAATCAACAATCTTGAACTCACAGAAACCGCTTTGGCAAAGCAATTTGTTGAGTTGTTTGACTTATTGTGTGCGGACATTGCAAACTCAAATCAAAAATTGGATGAGTTTATCAAAGCCGAGAGCATAAAACAAATTGAAAGTATAGACACAAAACAATTAGTTTCAGAACTCTATAAACTTAAAAACTTTAACTGGTGTGGCGATTATCAAAACTCATTAGACAAATATTTAGTTAACAGATACATCAAAGTTCATAAATCTTTTGACACACTAATTTCAAAATTTGAAACTGAAATTAATGTAGCAGTACAAGGTTATGTGTTAAATAGTTGGTACAACCATTGGAGTAGCATTTTAATTGAACATATTTTTAAATCTCATTCAGAGGTTTTGCCAACAGTTGGTCAAATAAAAGGCGTGGACTTCTTCATCCATGATGTTCCTTTTGACTTGAAAGTAACTTATTTACCAGCAGAATATATCAAGACCAAACGGAAAGAAAAAGGCTTTCCCGTTGAATTAACCTATTTGAAAAAGAAAGCAGATGAAGCTAAAATAAATTTTGACAGAAAAGCAAAACCAGCAGACATTTTCTATGAAATTATAGAAAAAATGAAGGATAGAAACGATGCTTTTTGTTCAGATGTATTAGCAACTTTAAAAAGTGAAAAATTAGAAATTTTAAAAGAAGTGCAAGACCATCCAAAAATATTGGCGACTTGGCTTTATGAAAATCAAGGAGAAATGCGTTTTGGCTCTAAAAATCGTTTATTTCTTGTACTTGTGGACACAGACGACTTTGAAAATTCTTGGAAATTGAAAAGAAATCTTGACCTTTTAAAACCTACAATACTCACATATTTAGACAATTTTAAAAACAAGCATATTGACGAGCTAAAAGTAACTTTTGAGTTTAAAGGAAAACCACAACCATTTACAGCATTGACAGACATCCTATTGGTAGTAAAGGATGGGGGAAAGAAACACCGGGTATAATAAAGGTTTTTGCAAAACTGGAGCAAAAACATGCCATATTAGCCACTCGATTGAGCCTTTGTGTAAAATTCAAGCTGGCATACATGTAGTACCTCACATTTTCCAAGCACCTCACATTATAAAACCCAACTTGAGTATGCAAACCGATGAAAATAGATGGAACGACCTTGACCATCACTACATGGCTATGGCTCATGAACAGGCACGCCAAGCGATGTACCTCAGCTCGCCCAACCCGCGCGTGGGTTGTATCATCGTGAACGCTGGTGGACGCATAATAGGTTGTGGCCATACGCAACCCGCTGGTGAAGCTCACGCCGAGATTCAAGCACTTAACGACGCTCTTCAAAATGGTGAAGACCCCGCGGGAAGTATCGTTTATGTAACCCTAGAACCCTGTAGCCATTACGGTCGCACCCCCCCTTGTACCCGAGCTTTAATCCAAGCCCGCGTGGGTCGTGTAGTCATTGCCACCTCAGACCCTAACCCACTCGTCAATGGTCAGGGCATAGAGCAATTGCGCCACGCGGGAATACCGGTTGAAGTGGGTTTATTAGCACAATCTACCCAAGAGCTCAATGTGGGATTTTTTAAAAGAATGCGACACAAAAAGCCTTGGGTGCGCGTTAAAATCGCCAGCACCTTAGACGGTTACCTAGCCCTCCCCAATGGTCAAAGTCAATGGATTACCGGCGAGTTAGCCCGTCAAGACGGTCAAAAATGGCGTGCACGCGCCTGTGCCCTATTAAGCTCCAGAGCCACTGTTGTGCAAGACGACCCCAAACTGGATGTACGCACGGTCAGCACCCCTAGACAACCCAAATTAGTACTGTTAGACAGCCAATTAAGAGTCCCCCCTTCTGCAAGGATTTTTGACGCCAATAGGTCAGTATATATCTTCGCCGCCGTTTCACCCAGCACCCAAAACCACCCATCGAACCACCCCTCTGGCCAGATCACCTACTTTGTTGCACCCAACTCCCACGGAAAGATCGATTTAAACCAAATGCTCGAGTGCTTGGGACAACTAGAAATCAACGAGCTCCATGTCGAAGCTGGCGGCACTTTAACCAGTGCTCTACTGTCTGGAAAATGGGTGGACGAATTGCTCATCTACCTAGCACCTCAATTGATGGGCGGCGGCATCCCTTGGGCTCAATTTACCACCCTGCCTACTAACTTGGCGGACAACCTCCAGCTGAAGTGGCTAGAACATGTAGCCATTGGCAATGATTTGCGTTTAAGAGCTCTGGTCATGCACCCACCTACCTAGGCACCAGCGCTATAACCGCCCCAAGGCTACGCTTAGCATCTCAAAGACTGCTGCATCGACGGCTGGTGCCGCTCGGTGAGCTGTCATCATTACAAGGCTTCCGCGGTCGCCCCC
>JASGCH010000232.1 GCA_030054245.1 Gammaproteobacteria bacterium
GATAATACATCCTGAAACAATAGGAGGAAAAAATTTGATGACGCGTGACAATTCTGGTGCAATAAAAAATCCCAACAATCCCGCCGACATTACCGCGCCTAATATGCTCAGCAATCCAGGAATACCTGGATTTTTAGAAGCAAATGCAAGCAAGGGTCCGACCGCGGCAAAAGTTAACCCCATCATAATGGGCAACTTGATGCCAAAGCCCTTAAAAATACCAAGACATTGTAAAACAGTAACCAGTCCGCAAGAAAACAACCCGGAGGACACCAAAAAAGCAATCTGTGCGGGTTCTAGTTTTAATTCTCTACCGATTAATAAGGGAACTGTAATGGCTCCAGCATACATAACCAAGACATGTTGTAAACCCAGCATAAATGCTTTACCTAAAGGGAGGGTCTGATCAACTGGATGTTTTACTGTTGAATCCATAAAAATACCTCATTCATGAAAAAACACTACCTACCCCCTAGCACTGCGTGCAAAAATTTTGCAAAGCAGAAATAAAAAAGTAAGTACGGCTTGTAAGTTATGGCTAAATTTAAAAGGCTGTTGCGCAATCGTCATAGACAACTACACCTGTAGCAAGCTGTCCCCATGACGGGTCATAGACTGACTCCCGCAAAATTTGTGTACTCTCTTGACGATGCGCCCAATCATAATAGGAAAATTATGACACATCGGCTACACAGTGGTTGTCAAACTGCGTTATATTTCTCCACTCTATAGTCTCGCAATATAAGCTGGTTGCATCACCGGCTAGACTTGATAATGACGACACACAACCAGAGCTTGTGCAACAGTATCACCACAATACCCATATTTAACAATTTGGGTATTGTATCACAAAGTCAAAGGTAAGCCATCGTTTTAACCAAAATGGTCGATAGATAGCGTTTTTCTGTCACGAGCCAATGGTGCAGTAGGCTTGCACGCCACAATATCTTTGAAAAAATGTACACTGAAAAAACCGGGCAGGAAAAAAAATGAGGCATGAACATCCGCATTTCCAACTAAAAGACCGTTGCACCATCGGCTGGTGCCGTTCGGTGAGCTGTCATAACGCTGGTTTGGTCTCACATATTGAGTCTATAAGATTATTGCACTATCGGTTACGCCGCTCGACCATCCACCAAAGTACAAGGCTGGAGGAAACGCGCAAGCGGCTTCATTTCCGAATATGACCACTGGTGGCTCCCCTATAACACAGTCATTTTACAGTACAACTGGTAGATACAACAGTCTTTATAAGATAGACCAAGCACTTAAATCCTGAGGTGTTAACTTTCCCAATTTGGAATACATAATTTCTTCTCTGGATAAAAGCAAAGAAAATGGCAGTGCACGCGTAATATTGCCAAAAGAATCTAGAAAAATTAAATCGACACTGTCTGCCATGACTACTGGGTAGTTGATAGGGTAATTCCTTAAAAAATTAAGGACAGCTGCGCGTTGGTCTAAAGCAATCCCTAACACCCCCACAGTCTGCTTATTCAAGTTAAAATATTCATTTAAAACAGGAATTTCTTCTCGACAAGGTGCACACCAACTCGCCCAATAATTGATCAAGTAATAATTTTTGGTATCGTCAGCTAAAAGTAACCTTTGCCCATCCAAGGTGGTTCTATCGAGGTGCCAAAAACCCAGAATTTGCTGTTTTAATTGGTTTTTATTTTTATGAATGTGATACACCCACCCTCCCCCAGCGACAGAAAAACCTAGGAGCGTGAAAAAAAAAGCCCTTCTAGGAACCCTTGGAGGTAACGGCATCTGCTTCAATAAAAAAAAACACCCAGTCTAAAAGACTACTAGCCTGCAAAACCACGAGATTAGCTGGGATCATCTTGCGCGCCCGCGAGCAAGCCGAGCCGGTCTGACATTACGACCGCTCACAGGACTATCATCTGTTAATGCGAAGCTCGCCATGGCGGAGCTTTTTTATCGACAAATGCTTTAAATCCAGCCTGCGTCACTTCATGCACTGCATTGCATGCCATCGTGTGTTGTGCCAATTGATAAGCGGCTTGGATGCCAACTTCTATTTGTTGATAAAACAACCGTTTACCCAAAGACAAAACAAAGTGAGGTTTAATGGCAATCTTGTTACAAAGATTTAAAGTAAGTTCCTCTAGTTGTAGGTCATCCACTGCATAATTAATTAAGCCAAACTCTAGTGCTTGGTCAGCGCTAATAAAGTCTCCAGTTAGTAACATTTCTAGCGCTTTCTTGCGTGCGACATTTCTACTTAATCCAACACTTGGCGTGGAACAATACAAACCATAATTAATGCCAGACACGGCAAATTTACTCGTTGTAGAAGCCAATGCCAAATCACACATACTCACCAGTTGGCAACCAGCGGCTGTTGCCACTCCCTGCACCATAGCCACCACAACCTGCGGTAATTGCTGAATCAACATCATCACTTTTCCGCAATCTGCGAACAACTGCTCGTAATATTCTTGGCTTGGGTGTTCGTACATTTCTCGCAAATCATGACCCACACAAAAAGCCTTGCCTTTTGCCGCGATAATCAACACTTTACAATCTTGGTTTTGTTGAATTTCTGCTAAAAGTACTTGCAGACGATCTAGCATAGATCGAGACAACACATTCAAACTTTGAGGATTATTTAAGGTCAGTCGACACACTCCTTCTGCCACGGTGTCAAGTAAAATCAATTCATT
>JASGCH010000023.1 GCA_030054245.1 Gammaproteobacteria bacterium
CCCAGAATCTCCCATCGGTTTTGCCAATGGTGCATCAGAGGCCATCGTAGTTAAATGCGGACCACCCAATTCCTCCATTTTAGAATCCGTGTTGAGCTCGGCGTTAGGCTCTTTATGGGGTGGTTTTAAATGATCTATTTGATTTTGGATATGGGCTACACCTGCACTACTAGGACTAGGAATCGCGAATTGGCGTACCTTTTTAATAGTCGTAACTTTGACTTGATGACTCTCGCCTTTAGTTCCGGTAACCACTTGGCTATGCGTGGTTTTTTTATTGATGCTGATTTTATTAGTACTAGCACGGGTAGAAGATAGAGTGCCCGATAATGAAGGTTCAACTCTGGTTGATAAACGAGGTTTTTTCAGAAAATCTAGCAACTTGATCTTAGCTTCTTCAGAAAGATAATCTTGATCCTGATTCTTGGTGACCCCCACCGACGCTAACTGATCTCGAAGCTCAGGAATAGGAATCCCCATTTTTTTGGCAAAGTCAGCAACGGTTATACGCTCCATTTAGTTTCCTCTTTTATACTTAGAACTATCTTAATCCTCTTGCTTCCAGAATCAATGCACCAGCGTCCTCTTCACTTTGTCCAGTCATTTCCATCAACTCATCCACCGCCAATTCTGCTAAATCGGTGCGGGTCAGAATGCCACTATTCAATAAAACCTCTTGAATTTCTGGATTCATCAAATGTAATGAATAAAGGCTCTCTTGTTTATTTAAACTTTCTGCTGTTTTAATTTGTAAATTTAACAAAGCGTCGCGTGCTCGAATTTTTAATTCATTCAGGATATTCTCATCAAAATCTTTCATCTCCATCATTTCTTCCAAGGGTACATAAGCCACGGATTCTAAACTGTTGAATCCTTCATCTATAAGAGTTATCGCAACATCTTCATCGACATCCAGCTGTTCCATCAATAACCATTTAGCTTGCTCCAATTCAGACTTTTGCTTCTGTTCTTCGGCAGAAGCTTCAGCTATATTAATTTTCCAACCAGTCAACTTATAAGCTAAACTCACATTCAGACCATTTTTACCAATGGCGTTAGCTAAATTTTCATCGTCAACTATCGCCTCAACAGTATTATTCTCTTCATTGATCACTAGGCTTTTCACAACAGCAGGAGATAACGCACGAATGATGAATTTTACTAGGTCTGGGTCCCAAACCACTATATCGACTCTCTCACCACCTAACTCCTTAGATACTGCATTAACCCTCGACCCTTTCACGCCCACACAAGTACCAACGGGATCGATTTTTTTGTCTTGTGAATAGACTGCCAGTTTGGCGCGCACCCCTGGTTCGCGTGCACAAGCTTTAATTTCCAAAAGTCCCTGATTAATTTCAGGTACAACTTCTTTAAAAAGTTCAACCATAAACTGCGGATCAGTCCTTGACAACTCAATGGGAGACTTGTAGTTTGTTTTATCAATCTTCACCAAATAGGCCTTAAATTTATCACCCTCCCTAAAATTTTCGTGAGGTAACAAATCTTTTCGTGACACACGAGTTTCTAACTTTCCTTTCTCTACCACAATATCACGGCGATCGACATACTTCACATTGCCAACAAATATAGTTTCTCCTTTTTTGGCAATTTCTTCCACCACCATAATTTTTTCTTCATCACGCAACTTTCCGTTGGTGCGGTGCCGAATATCAGACACGGACAATTTATCTAAATGAATGCTATCCAACGGTTTTACAATGTATTCTCCCACATTAATGTTAGGATTTATCTCAATGGCGTCTGAATAGATTTCTTCTGCATCTGGGTGTTGTAAGCCCGCGGCATCTTCAACTACCAACCAACGCCTAGAAATAGTATGTTCACCAGTATCCCTATTGATTTCCACTTTAATATCGGCCTCTTGATCAGAAAAAACTTTCTTCGCGGCTTGAGCGATAGAATCCTCTAAAGCTACAAATACCCTTTCTTTGTCGATGCTTCTTTCTCTAGCAATTGAATCTATAAAAATCAATGTATTTCTACTCATTTTGGTACTATTTCCTAATTACAATTTAATGGTTAGCCAACAAAACGATCTTCTGCGAGCTTAGCTTTATCTAGGTCTAACCAAGAAAATTCAATAAATTTTGGGTCTTTGAAAGGCTCCCATTTGCTAATTTTTCGTTTCTTTTTCAGCAAAATTTTATTTTCTAGCAACTCCAGAGTCCATTTATCCGTAGTAGCTTCTATCTTGCCAAGACGACCAAAATATTTTCTTTGCAGATTAGGTTCATTCGCTAATGCTGGTGTAGATTTTAAAACTATTTCCACAAAGCACCCGCAAAACCTATTGAGGTCTTGTGCCGATCTGAGGGGTCGATCTAATCCAGGAGAGGAGACTTCCAATTGACGGTACTCTACTTCCTCAACCTCAAGGACGGTTTGTAATTGGTGGGTTACCTTTTCACAGTCAACTACTTGTACAGACTGACCCGCTTGACCATTTTTGATATCAATAAAAACTCTCAATACTCCGCCACTACCCCATTCGGTATCAATCAATTCGTATCCTAGACCCTCTATTGTAGCCCTTATCAATTCACTTTTCACCATAATTCGTACTTTATTTTAGCATTTCTTACCTAAATTACTTTTATCGTTGGCAAACTAGCGGTAGGTGATGAGTTGCCCATGGCCCACGACCTACCCCAATAGGTGGCATAATCCGCCCAATGTACATTTTACACTCTCTCTAAAAGCATAGCTAGTCCCTGTCCAACCCCCACACACAAAGACACAATAGCAAGCTTTTTATTTTCCATGACCAGTTGGTACATCGCCGTCGTAGCTAACCGTGCGCCGCTCGCTCCTAAAGGATGCCCCAAAGCTATAGCTCCGCCGTTGGGATTAACGCGAATATCATGAGGATCAAGCCCTAATCCCTGCAAAACAGCCAATACTTGTACGGCAAAAGCCTCATTAATCTCTATGATATCTATTTGATCCAGCGTAAGTTTTTGTTGAGCCAATAACTTATGAATGGCTGGAACTGGACCAAATCCCATAATCCTTGGCTCAACCCCAGCTGAGGTCATCCCCAAAATCCTGACCTTAGGTATCAGTGCATGATCTTTTATAGCCTTTTCATTCGCCAGAACGAGGGCACAAGCTCCATCATTAATGCCACTTGAATTTCCTGCGGTAACGCTACCTGTGGCATGAACGATAGGTCTTAGCTTGGCTAAGGATGATAGACTGGTTAGGCGAGGGTGCTCGTCTAAAGTGATTTCAGTAACTTCTTGGTTACCGACTGGCACCGGTACGATTTCGTGCTGAAAGAAACCACTCTTTAAGGCTCTTTGCACTTTTTGTTGGCTCAATAAAGCAAACGCATCTTGTTGATCCCTACTTATACCATATATTTGAGCTAAATTTTCAGCGGTTTCAGGCATGGAATCCACCCCATACATAGCTTGCATTTTAGGGTTAATAAATCTCCAGCCAATGGTCGTATCAAATAAATTGACATTTCGAGCAAAGGCCTGATCTGCCTTTCCCATCACTAGGGGTGCCCGACTCATACTCTCCACACCTCCAGCGATCACCAAGTTCATTTCTCCACAACGAATGGCTCTGTGTGCATAGCCAACAGCTTCCAAGCCAGACGCACACAAGCGATTGACTGTCACCCCTGGCACAGAATAGTTGATACCCGATAACAAGCCAGCCATGCGCGCCACATTTCTATTATCTTCTCCCGCTTGATTAGCGCATCCCAAAACGAGTTCATCCAGCTGATCCCAATCGACTTGTGGATTTCGTTTAACCAATGCCCTAATCGCCATCGAAGCCAAATCATCTGTTCGCACAGAACTCAAAGTACCCGCGTACTTACCAAAAGGTGTACGCAACGCGTCACAAATATAAGCATAAACCATTTTGTTTCCCTAAAATTTTCCTACTTCCCACTTCTTCCATCAAAATATTACCACGCCCCCCCTAGCTCCATTTACCCAACCAGATAGCGGTAGCCCGCTTTGAACCCAAGGTACCACTTTCTCCCTTAAAGAAAAGATCGTTGCACCATCATGATAAGACACAGCGCACACAACCAGTAGAATTTACAGAGTTTTCATCTAAGAGTGAATCGCATAACACAGTCCTTGAGGAACTAGTGCCCAATGCCAGACAATTGTAGCATACACTAGCCTATACCTTGATCAAGATGGTTATACTTTTATCCACAATATAGATATGGACATCCTACATTCGGTATAAAACTCACCTTACAATAGGAACTAGGTGGCAATTGGCTACAACTTGAACTTCTTTTCTTGTTAATAAAGGGGACTTTATGATTAAAATTATCTGCTCGGTTATTATGCTTTCGTTATTTGTTTTACCAGCTTCGGCGAAAAGATTAGGGGGTGGAAAAAATTTAGGGACACCTTCACCGACAAACTCTAGTGTTCAGAGAACTGCCCCACCAACCAACCCAGCGACTACCAATCCAACGACTAACCCAAGTGCCGCGGCCAATCCAGCGGCCAATGTAGCCGGATCAGCTGCTAAAAAATCTTTGTTGGGTGGTCTGCTAGGTGGACTAGTCGCTGGTGCCGCTCTCGCTTGGTTAGCCCATAGTTTAGGGATAGGAGAGGGTTTGTTACAAGCCCTGCTATTTGGAGTGCTCATATTGTTGGCGGTCGCTGTCATTCGGGCATTTTTGATGCGCCGTGCGCAAACCAAAGCCTCTAACCTTGGGACGGATCCAAACTATGCTTTTAGCGGTGCTTCGTACGGTACTTCCTCGCGCCCCGTGTCGGTTGACTCACAGAATCCAGCTTATAAGGCAGATTTAAACCCTAGTCCGTCCTCGAGCCTTAACCCGTCAGCGAGTCTTAATACCTCCCCCAGTCCTAGTCCATCCTCATTAAGCTCTGAACTCAATGTGCCGGCTTTTCTTGAAAATGCAAAAATTCATTTTCGCAAACTACAAAAAGCTTGGGATATCGCGGATATAAACCAATTAAAAGACTTACTCAGCGAAGTGATGTTAGCCGAAATCCAATTTCAAATTGAAGAGAGAAACGGTAAAGCCAATCACACGGAAATTCTAGAACTTCACGCTGAATTTGTCGGCATTGATGACTTTGGCAACAACTATGTAGCTAGTGTGCGCTTTTCTGGTATCATCGTCGAAGAAGTAGCTGAAGGACCCAAGCAGTTTTCTGAAGTATGGACTATGACCAAACCTAGATCAGGTGAAACTGGTTGGTTGGTTTCTGGCATTCAAAACGAGTCTCCTAAAAAATAGCGAGTTCTGGCTGTATTGATTAAAAAACTTGTGCGTTGGGTCATAACTGCCCGGTTTGCGATGCAGGAGTCCGTACCTAATTTCATGCTATTTTATGCAAAAATTTACTTCTCACAGTGGTTTGGTGGCGGTTATCCATAGAGACAATATTGATACCGACGCCATAATACCCAAACAATTCTTAAAATCTATCAAAAAAACCGGATTTGGTGATTATTTGTTTGATGCTTGGCGTTATTTGGATGTAGGGTACCCTGGGCAAGACTGTAAAACTCGGCCTATCAATCCAGATTTTGTTTTAAATCTCCCAGAGTACAAAGAAGCTAGCATTTTGGTGGTGGGTAGCAATTTTGGCTGTGGCTCCTCGCGTGAGCACGCCCCTTGGGCTATTCTGCAATATGGAATTAGGGTGGTCATCAGCTCTAGTTTTGCAGATATTTTTTACAATAATTCTTTAAAAAATGGATTATTACCCATCACTTTGCCGGATTCTACCCTACAAGAGCTCAGGTCATGGGTAGCGTCAACGCCGGGATTTAGAATAACCATTGATTTGGAAAACAACTCCATTTTGTTACCTTCTGGCAAACAATTTGCTTTTCAGCTACCGGCTTTTCAAAGGGAATGTATCCTCAATGGTTGGGATGATATTGGTCTAACGCTTGCCCATCAAGACAAAATTAAAGCGTTTGAAAAGCAATATTTTCAAAAATTTCCTTGGTTAGCCGAGACACCTAGTAGCGTATAACCGATAACCCATCCTTAATCAAAGATGCAAAAAAAAATAGCTGTATTGGCAGGTGATGGAATTGGTCCCGAAATTATGAGGCAAGCACTCAAAGTTCTTCGATACTTAAACCTAGATTTACAGATTGAAGAAGGCTTAGTAGGGGGTGCCGCCTATCAAGTATTTGGTCATCCGCTACCTAAAAAAACTCTAGACATGGTATCTACCTGTGATGCTATTTTGTTTGGTGCTGTAGGTGATTGGCAATACGATGCTTTACCCAGAGAACTTCGACCGGAACAAGCCATTCTGGGATTGCGTAAAGCTTTTGGTTTATATGCTAATTTACGCCCAGCTGTGTGCTACTCAGCATTGGCAAGTTCTTCTACACTAAAACCCGAGCTTATCTCCAATTTAAATCTACTCATCATTCGAGAACTTACCGGAGATGTGTATTTTGGCACCCCTAGGGGTCTGCGTCCATCCCCTGATGGTGAGTTTCCAGGTGCCCAAGAAGGCTTTGACACCATGCGTTATAGCCAACCAGAAATTGCAAGAATTGCACACACTGCTTTTAAGGCCGCACGCTTACGAAAAAATCAACTAACGAGTGTGGATAAAGCCAATGTATTAGAGTCTTCTGGTTTATGGCGATCCGTAATGTCAGAAATAGCTCTACAGTATCCGGATGTGGCTTTGAACCACATATATGTGGACAACGCGGCCATGCAATTGGTAAAAAACCCTCGTAGTTTTGATGTCATTGTAACGGGCAATCTTTTTGGCGATATTTTGTCTGACCTTGCTTCTATGTTAACCGGCTCGATTGGTATGTTGCCTTCAGCCTCTTTAAACCAACATTCTTTTGGTTTGTATGAGCCTATCCATGGTAGTGCTCCAGATATTGCGAATAAAAATATAGCCAACCCTCTAGCCACTATTTTAAGTATGGCGCTGATGTTTCGCTATAGCCTAGCTATGGATGAAGTCGCCGTACGCATAGAAAAAGCGGTAAATCAAGTCTTGGCCAAAAATATTCGTACGGTCGATATCAACAACACCGCCCATCCAAGTGTCAGCACTGAAGAAATGGGGGATGCTGTAGTCGCTCATCTATGAGTAAATGGGTTAGCTAACCAAAATTAGCCGACTAAAGACTATTGCATCGACGGCTGGTGCCGCTCGGTGAGCTGTCAAAGTACAAGGCTTGCGCGCGCACCACGCCACCAGCTTCATTTCCGAAGATGATCATGGTGGGCGCTCCCAGTCTCGCATATTGAGTCTATGCGAGACTGGGAGCAAAAGCGCAATGGATAGCACAACGAACTTAAGCACCTACATAACGCAGTAATTTGTGTAACCGCGGCACCACAGCCGTCGGTGCAACAGTCTTCTAGATGGTATCCACTAAAATTCTCCTATGGCTGGCACCTCTGATTGAAAGATCATTGCACCAGCCGTCGGTGCAACAGTCTTACTAATGGTGTTATACTATCAGTATGGTTATCAACCACCCAGTGCGCTACTCAAATCGCCATGGAGTGATCATTTTGCGCCCCTTGAAGTTCATGTTTTACGACCTATATATAGGGTTATGTAGATGTCCGTCCATTGTCATTCTAACATTCTAAATACGGCGAAGATGGCTACCTCGTAATCGAGCTATAAAATGGCTCGGTGGTGGTTGGTTCCCCCAATCTTCTAATGATATTCTTTTAAGCGAGAAAAACAAATGAATAGATCTTTGGTAATGTCAGATAAAAATATCTCAGGTTTAGTTCCACTTGGAGATTTAGATGCCTATATAGCTATGGTAAACAAAATTCCTATGCTGACCGAGGATGAGGAACACAGGTATTTGGCACTTCTATATCAAAACAATGACTTAGAAGCCGCTCAAAAACTTATTCTTTCGCACTTGCGTTTGGTGGTATCGATTTCCAGAAAGTATTTAGGATATGGATTGCCTCAAGGTGATCTTATCCAAGAAGGAAATGTTGGTTTGATGAAGGCGGTTCGCCACTTTGATCCATCTAAAGGTTTGCGTCTATCCACTTATGCCATTCATTGGATAAAATCAACCATACATGAATTTGTTATCCGCAATTGGAAGATTGTGCGCGTAGCAACAACCAAAGCTCAAAGAAAATTGTTTTTTGGGTTGCGCGAACTCAAGCAAAAGTTGAAACTTCGAGATCAACAACTTGATATGGATTCAGTTTCTACCAAGTATTTGTCAGAAGAACAGATTGAGATTGTCAGTAAAGAGCTCAATGTCAGCCGAGAAGATGTGATCGAAATGGAAACCAGAATGGGTGGCGTGGACGAATCTTTCGACGCTAATCTCGACGAAGATAATCAAGATTCCCCGATCCATTATTTGTCAGATGCAACAACAGATCCCATGAATATGCTGTATGCCAAAGCCAAAGAATTGGTTCTCAATGAAGGCTTAGAGAAGGCATTGGATGCACTTGATAGTAGAAGCCGAGAAATTATAGTCGAGAGATGGTTTAAAGTTGACGATAATGGGCACGGTGGTATGACCTTACAGGAATTAGCCACCAAATTTGGCATCAGCGCGGAACGAGTACGCCAACTCGAAACCAATGCCATGAAAAAAATGCGCCTATATCTTGAAAAGGTACCTGAATACAATTTAGGTTAACCTACAAACACCCCTAACACCCTCTATTCCTCTTCGAGGACTGTGGTCACCCTAAGTTATAAGGCTGTTGCTGGGGTTATTGCGCAACAGCCTTATAATGGGTATTCTCTGGAAATTCGATCCTAACAACAAGACTGTTGCACCATCGGCTGGTGTTGCTTAACAAGCTACCAAAGTACAAGGCTGGAGGGGACATGCAACCAGCTTCATTTCCGAAGATAAGGCTGTTACACCATCGGTTAGTGCCGCTCGCTGAGCTGTCAAAGTACAAGGCTTCCGCGTGCGCCTCCAGCGGCATGGACGAAGAAACACTGTTACACCAAAAATAGTAGGATTCTTACCACTCAACCTTTGTCATAATGTACAGGTCTTTGCAAAGACTGTTGCTCAACCGGTTACACTGTCAAATTGCTGAGTTATGTAGGTACCTCAGTTTGTTGCGCTATCCATTGTGCGATTCCGCTCCTGATCTCGCAAACCGGTTACACTGTCAAATTACTGCGTTATGCGGTACTCACCAGCGAATGATCATCTTCGGAAATGAAGCTGGGGGCATTCGCTCTAGCCTTGTACTTTGATAGCTCACCGAGCGGCACCAGCCGATGGTGCAAGTCCTATCATTTGACCGCCCACCTAGGTATCACGCGTACCATAAACACTTTCTTAAGACCGTTGCACGAGCGACACCAGCCGATGATGCAACGGTCTTTTCTTTGTTATCAATTAAATTTTCATGTTTAGCAAAGAAGAAAAACTACAAACTATTCTTAGGGCATTTCAATTTTTGTTGCAACTCGGTTATCAAACAATCCCTAACTCCCAGGTTTTTAACATGAGATCCACGGATAACCCCATATCCACTTCAACCTATCCAACCATTCAACCGACTGATCCTTTAAGTCACATAAAATGGAGCCATTATTTAGATAATACTTTTCAAATTACTTATATACCACATCCAGACGACAGTCCTGATCCTATCGATATCGTCATACTTATTAACGGAATAGAAGTAGCGGGTATAGCTTGCCTAGGTATTTCCAGTAAGTTTCCTAAACATTTAGCCAAAATCACTCAACTCTGTACAAAAGGAGAGATGAAGTCAACCATACAGCTGTTACTATTGTGCAACCTCGTTGAGGTGTCTTATATTTTAGGCATCCATTCCAAATCGAAGTGGAATCAATTTGAAATTGCTCACAGCAACCCCAAGATTGATCAACTGGTACAAACCCCCTTAACACAACACATAAAAGTTGGACTCTATGAATGTATGGTTGAATATTGCCAGCTTATGGGAGTCCCCCCAATTTTTTGGAAAATTTCCAGTACCACCATTCAAGACATTGCTTTATATGAACTATGTCGCCCTTATTCTCTCTTTTATACCCTCAAGAATTATTATTTTGGCAAGCCAAGCTGAGACCAGACTGTTGCACCAGTCGATGGTGCAACAGTCTGGTCTTTAAGATGGATGCAAGGAGTCAATAGGTTTCCAAATGGAATCGGCCCAGCCTTTGTAATTTAGCTAAGGTTTGAGGCCAATCTAACCCAGCATTCTGCGCAATGTCTTTCAAAGTCAAAATAATACCTTCCTCCATAGACCGCAAGCCACACACATAAAAATAGGCGTTATCGTCTTGCAGAAAAGTGGACACCTCTGAGGCTTTGTGGCGCAGTAAGTCTTGAACATACCGTTTTGCTTGATTGGGTGTACGAGAGAAAGCTAGATTAATATCAATAAAATCTTTGGGTAAAGTTTGCAGGGGACCAAAATAAGGCAACTCTTCTTTGGTGCGGGCACCAAAGAACAGCATTAATTTCCCCATATTTTGTTCCAATTTTGAAACATTTTTGGCTGATGGCAAGGAATTTGCGCCCTCGATGATTTTATTCCTCATCCTTCTACTCCATTCAGTCATAGCTCGCATAGGAGCACTACCTGTACCTGTACAGATCATAATAATATGGCTACCCGGGTGATTAGGCATCAAAAAAGTACTACCATACGGTCCTACGATGTGCACCTGATCCCCTACTTTTAAATCACATAGATAATTACTAACTTTACCCTTTACTACTTGACCATCTATTTCATTCACCACTCTTTTGACGGTAATAGACAAGTTGTTGTAACCAGGTCTTTCACCGTTACGCGGACTGGATACTGAGTACTGACGAATCGCTTTTTTGTGGTTAGAATCGTATAAAATACCGATGGATTGACCTTCTAGAACTGGGAAAGGAACACTACCAAAATCGAGAACAATGTGATGAGTAGCGTAGCCTCTAACCGTCTCAGTAACGCACACATTGCCACTCACCGTGGCAACAATAAACGGTTGTTTCCCTTTGGTACCGTACAATTGTATATAGGGGTGCGCGGCTGACCAAGGAGGGATTATCGAAGTATAAATGGGCGACTCTGAGTGATCACTGTGGGGCACCGTACTCTGTGCTTCTTCTGCCGGTGTCATTGGCACAGCATCTACTTCAACCTTCTGCTCCGACGGTAGAATCTCCCAAGATAACTGCTCACTGACAGAATAAGATTTATGATGTAAAACTGTCCGCCAATGGTCAATTGCCCCAGTTGGGCATGGAGGAATGCAAGCCATACACGCGTTACAAATTTCTACATCGACCACATAGTTCTGCTCGTTATGCGTTATCGCTCCTATGGGACAAGTGGCCTCACAAGTATTACACCTTATACACACTTCTGGATCAATAAGGTGTTGCTGTATGATCAAATTTTGATTTTCCATTTTAAAGCGTTTTAAAGACCGTTGTACAACCTTGGACAGTTGTCATAACGCATTCATTTGACAACCGTGGCACCCGCCGAGGATACAACCATCTTACGGTTGTATGAAGCGTTACCACCATTATAAATCCAAGACCGTTTGTAACCAACAGGGAAACAGCGGTCTTGTCGATACCCAACCCATTTCTTGATATGCCCGAACACAGAATAATTTATGGTTTCCATGCGATTAAATCTCAATTAAAAGTTTCGCCCGTTGACATAGTAGCCGTTTATTGCACAAAAACCCGGCATGACCCGCGTTTTGAAGACATATTGGCTTTGCTGGTTGCTGAAAATATACCTATTTATTATTACCCCTTGGAAAGGTTAAATAATCTCTG
>JASGCH010000024.1 GCA_030054245.1 Gammaproteobacteria bacterium
TAGCTTCGCATTGGGTAATCATGGCTTGATCGCTGACATACAATCCAGACAAGGCGAGATTATTGATAGGTGAACATAAATTAATGATCTCTAAAACAAAGGTAGATGGCAAGCATTTTTGTTCAATGAGAATGCCATGCTCATGCACTTGGTAAGGTACTTCATGGCCATTGAGTGTTAAACTTAGGAGCGTCAATCCCTCGCCATCTAGGAATAAATCTTCGGGATGGGTTGATTCGATTTGGGTACAAAAAAGTTGAGAAATTACTTTAGTTTGTCTATGATCCAGTAAAAAATTAAGCTTCACCTCGTTGATGAGGTAAGGTGAGGGTTTGTAATCCAAGCGATAAAGCGTTTTAGGTTGCTGGATGTTATTTTCGACTTCAAAAAACATAAAAATGGGTGTGAATCAAAGTGGATTAAGAGGGTGGCACTGCAATGGCCAGCATGAGGACTAAGCTTGGAACATCTGAGAGATTTATGAAGTATTCATCCAAGGTGAACCGTATAATGCAGTTATGGGGTGCGATCGCGGTGAAACCGAGGGCGCAAAGGTCTTCTACACGGAGGACCACTAACCAAAAGGGTAATATCTGGTTTCGCGGTGACGGGTCATGACGACATTCTGCTCTTTGACGGTTTATGCCTTAGGTACGACTAAATTTGCCTTGACATAGTCTGTGACCCCATTGTATCGCGGTTATCATTACCAAACTAAAAGTGCAAAACCATCGGAATTTACGGGCTATGCATCTAAGGCAAATCGTATCATGCAGTTTGAAGCACTTGTAACCTGATTATAATGGAAAAACCATCCAGAAAAAAAACAATCCCTTATTTTAAGGTAAGCTACCCCAAGGTTTTGAAAGACTCTTGCTTGGCTAGCATCAACGGCCATGGTTTTAGCGACCATCAGTTCGGAATTTTAAAAAATGAAACAAACCATTGGGTAAAAATTGCATGATTAAACATGAAAGCCACAGCTAACCCTATCAACTTACAGAAAGGAATATTCTAATGAAATTAGCCGTAAAACATAAATTTGGACAATACTTTACACCCAAATTAGTGGCTGATTTTATGATTGAATTGGCTGATGTTTCTGGACAATCTAAAATATTAGAACCTTCGTGCGGAGAAGGTATTTTTTTAGAATTATTACAACAAAAAGGATTTAATGGTTTAACAGCATTTGAGATAGACCCAGCATTAGCAAAAGAATATAGTTGTGTAAAATATGAAAGTTTTGTTTCTGCAAAAATTGAAGAAAAGTTTGATTTAATCATCGGTAATCCTCCTTATATCCGCTGGAAGAATCTTGAATGCGAATTAAAACAAGAGCTTTCAAATAGTCCTATTTGGAATAAATATTTTAACTCTCTTTGCGACTATCTTTATATTTTCATTCTCAAGTCTATTGAGTTACTAAATGAAAATGGGCAACTCATTTTTATTTGTCCTGAGTATTGGATGAATACCACTCATTCTATTGAGTTGCGAAACTATATGGTTCAAAATGGCTATTTTGAAGAAATTTATCATTTCAATGAAACGCCAATTTTCGACAAAGTAACTGTTTCAATTGTGATATTTAAGTTTATAAAAAGCAAAATTAGAAAAGAAAAAATTAAGGTTTCAAAATTTTACGCCAATCAAAAATTAACAAACGAAACATTATATAATCTTAAAAATAAAATTCCTTTTAAATATGCTGAATTTTTAAGTGTTTCACAATTTAAATTGAATGAAAGATGGATTTTGCAATCTGATACAATAAGAGAATATTTGCAAGTATTAGAGGCTAATTGTTTTAAGAAAAATCAAGATACGCTACTCAACTTATTTGGTGATAATAAACGAGAATTTAATACTATTGGAGATTTTTGTGATATTGGAAATGGTTTGGTAAGTGGTTTAGACAAAGCATTTCAAATAAACGGAGCTATTTTAAATGATAATGAGTTATCTGCTACCATTCGCGTAGTAAAAGCCAAAGATTTAAAGCCTTTTGTTATAACCAACATAACAAAATACATTTACCTAGATGAAGGTTTAGAAGAAGAAAATTTCAAAAAAATATATCCAAATTTTTATAATCACTTTCAGAAATACAAATCAGATTTAAGTAAAAGATATCAATACAATAGAAAAATAAATTATTGGGAATGGGCTTTTTTGAGAAACTTCAATTTATTTAAAAAAGAAGAAAAGCGAATTTTTGTACCTTGCAAAGAACGAATTTCTAATAAAAATTATTTCCGCTTTGCTTTGATTGATGAGGGTATTTTTCCAACCCAAGATGTTACAGCCCTATTCAAAAAACCAAATACAAAAGAAAGTATTGAATATATTTTAGCCTATTTAAATCATTCCATTGTTTTTGATTGGTTAAAATGTAATGGCATAGTGAAAGGAAATATTGTTGAATTTTCTGAAAAACCAATTTCAAGTATTCCATTTAGAATGATTGATTGGACAAATAGATATGAGGTAGAGTTGCATCATTTTATTTCAGATCAAACTACGAATTATCTAAAAAACCAAGACCTTTCTTTACTCAATTTAATTCATCAATCATTTAATCAATTATTCAGTACCAAACAAGTAAATTACATGGAATTAATAAAAAAACTAAAAGACACTTAGGTACCTAAACCACTTTTAGAAACATTATCAGGACATTCAGTAGGCGGACTTTTTGAGAAACATGTATATACTGAAATTAAAAGGCAATTACCTAATAATACATTTAGACAATACGAATATTTAAATGATTTATACAGTAAAAATGCTGAAATCATAGGTATAGAAGCAAGAAAAGCCTTATTTAACTCACCAAGTGTGCTGTTTTTATTGAGCAGAGGAAAGGAGGCAACAAAAAACTGGTCGTTAGAAAATCTATTTGATGAAAAGCAAGATGATACTGCAGATGTCCTTGTTGTTAAATACGATTTTTATGAAGTGATTGATATTAAGACCAAGAATTTATCAAAAACAGCACAAGCACCGAATATTATTTCGGCACTCAAATTAGCACAACTTTGTGCAATTATGTTAGATAATCAAGAGTTTGATAATTTTTCAATCAACTATTTTGAAGTTGATTGGCTGATAGAACAAGATAAATTAGTTTGTAAAGACGCATATTATGCAAGTCTATTTAAGTCAATTCCAACAAACTTGTATATAAATTGGGCGGCTGCTATGCAAATTCAATTTCATGTTTGTGATTTAGACCAAGGCTTTAAAGGGTCTATTGAAGAGTGGGTAAAAACTTATTTAAAACATTTTGTCGCAAATGTTTATAAACGGTCTGAATATATGATTAAAAAGTATGCAAAACCATTTGAAAAATATATTGACAAAAAAGACACCTAACAGTCTTTTTTACAGTAAAAGCAATAAATTATTGCGATGCACCATTTCTAAATCACTCACGCTTCCTCCTAAAATCGTATGGATTTTCCCCGAAGCTTGTCGACACAAAAGGCGTGCTTGCGAACTATTGTAGTTGGCTAATCCATGGGCAATCGGTCGTTTTTGGGCGTCTAAAATACTGATGACTTCTCCGCGTGTAAATTCTCCGAGTACCTCGATCATGCCTACAGGTAATAAACTTTTTCCTTTGTGTAACAAATGTTCGGCGGCTCCATCGTCCACGACGACCGAACCTCTTACCTGAATTTGATCTAGCATCCAGCGTTTGCGAGCTTGTTGTATGGGTGTATTAGCGTTCAAGTAAGTGCCGATAGATTCTCCCTCGGTTTTTAATCGAGGCAATATATTTTCAGTCTTTCCATAAGCAATGACCGTACTGGCTCCTGAATTAGCCGCTCTTTTGGCCGCGAGTATTTTGCTTAACATCCCCCCTTTGGAAAAAGACGATCCAGTTCCTCCAGCGATTTTTTCCAGATGACTATCTCCGGCAAATACAAAGGGTAAGAGTTTTGCTGAGTCGTTTTGGCGTGGGTCGGCATCGTAAAGCCCCAGTTGGTCTGTCAATATGAGTAACATATCCGCCTCTAATAAATTCACTAACATGGCGGCTAAAGTATCGTTGTCGCCAAATTTATTGCTTTCATTCACCACCGTATCGTTTTCGTTGATGATGGGTATGACCTTTTCTTGCAATAGGGTGAGCAAAGTATTGCGAGCGTTTAAGTAGCGTTCACGGTCAGCTAAATCAGCATTGGTTAATAAGACTTGGGCGGTTTGTAATCCTAAAGCATTTAAGTGGCTGGCATAAATGTGGGTGAGCCACATCTGTCCAACTGCCGCTGTTGCTTGTAAGTGATAAGACTGCGGTCTGGTTTTCCGCCCCAATCGGTACATGCCTTCGGCAACAGCACCGCTTGAAACCCAAACGATAGAGCAATAGGGATGAATGTCAAAAATTTGGCGACACCAGTCTTGTATCGTCGCTTCATCAACGCCCTGCCCCCCCTTAGTTACTAAGCTGGAACCTACTTTGACGACAATCCGTTTGGCGTTTTTCCAAGCTCCCTTAATAATCTGTTGTTGGTCGGGATTGATGCTCATAGCTGGTAGTTAAATGATCATAAATGGCAAAAGTTAAGCTACGACAGTTCTGTTGGGTTAAGGCTGAAATAAGGAAAATTGGTTGATCTGGAGGATTATTTTGAAAGTACAAGGTACGGAATTCATCGACCCAAGCCTGTTGCTCCTCGGGTAACCTAACATCGATTTTATTGATAACTATCCAGCGAGTTTTGGTAAGAAGTTGCTGATCAAATTGTGCCAGCTCTCTGACTATAATGCGTGCATTGTCAACGGCCACGCCAACCTCTTCAGTCATGTCTATAAAGTGTAGCAATAAACGGGTGCGTTGTAAATGGCGTAAAAATTGATGTCCTAAGCCTATGCCACGCGCCGCGCCTTCGATCAAGCCGGGTAGATCTGCCACCACAAAACTACGACCAAAATCGATTCTAACTACCCCTAAATTGGGGTGTAGGGTGGTAAATGGGTAGT
Organism: Gammaproteobacteria bacterium; assembly: GCA_030054245.1. Lineage (GTDB taxonomy): Bacteria > Pseudomonadota > Gammaproteobacteria > Burkholderiales > Burkholderiaceae_C > JASGCH01. The sequence goes on from JASGCH010000024.1 coordinate 4,993, forward strand.
CAGCAATTTTGGGTTTAGCGTTGGAAACGACAGATATAAAAGTTGATTTGCCGGCGTTTGGGAACCCCAATAAGCCCACATCTGCCAATAATTTTAACTCTAAGTTAAGGTATCTTTTTTGACCAGCGTGTCCAAAAGTTTTGCGCCTAGGAGCGCGATTGACAGAGCTCTTAAAATGGGTATTACCAAATCCACCATCTCCTCCTTTTGCCAAAAGTAAAAGTTCATCCGGGTGTAATAATTCACCTACAATTTCTCCAGTTTCAGCGTCACTGATGATAGTTCCGACAGGCATAGGCAGATACAAATCATCACCCGTAGCACCTGTGCGATCGGCCCCCATGCCGTGTTGGCCACGCGCCGCACGGTGGTTTTTAGTAAACCTAAAATCCACCAAAGTATTCAGACCTGCACTGGCTTTGGCATAGATGTGCCCTCCTCGACCGCCATTTCCACCATCGGGACCGGCAAATTCATTAAATTTTTCATGGCGCATCGAAGAACAGCCATTGCCTCCATTACCAGCAAGCACTTCGATTTTAACTTCATCGATAAATTTCATATAGATATTCTTTTTTATGGGAGATCAGTGGCTACGCGAATAGCCTTTGTGGGTAAATATTTGGCAGGCAGGTTGCGGGGATACTGAGGCGACTACAGTCTTTTATTTGCTCAATACCTCTCTCAACCGCAAACCCAATACCCACAAGCTGATGGCGTACAACGACAAGCCGGCAATCCCCACCCCTAACAAGTAGCCCCATCTTTGCCAAGCGCTCGCATACTCTCCTGGGAACCACTGTAAAGCATAGATTAAAGAGGATGCAAAAAGTACATTGGCACCTCCAATGCGTAATACATAAAGCCCCCAAAATTTTTGCAACACAAAACTTTTATGGCGTACCAACATAAAAACCAAAGCCAAAGCGTTAAATATCCAACCTAGACTGATGGATAAGGCTAGCCCGACATGGGACCATTGAGAGACGAGAATTAAATTCAGGAGCTGGGTAAATACCAAAGTAATTATAGCCACTTGCATCGGGGTTTTGACATCTTGCCTAGAATAAAATCCTTGAGCTAAAATTTTAATACTAACCGCGCCTAGTAAACCGAGTGCATAAGCCGTCAAAGTTTGGCTGGTGTGGTGCAAATCAACAGCCGAAAAGTTGCCATAAAAGTACACAGCTGAGACCAAGGGCTTGGCTAAAATAACCATCGCTAAACTACAAGGTAAACCCAATAATAAAATCAATCTCAAGCCCCAATCTAAGGTTTCAGAATACTTTAAGGTATTATTCATAGCGTAGGCTCTGGACATTTCAGGGGTTAATACGACGGCGATAGCCACACCCATTAAGGCCACAGGTAACTCCAGAAGTCGATCCGCATAATTTAACCAGCTGATACTACCGACTACTAGGTGTGAAGCTATTTGTGTATTGATAATCAGTGATATTTGTCCTACACTTAATCCTAAAAGTGCGGGGAAAAATAGACGCAACATCTTCTGGGTATGGGGTGATTGCCAAGCAGATTTTAGTTGAGTTAGTTTATAATCCCATCGAGGCATCAAACGCATTTTTGTGAGGATGGGAATTTGTAACCCTAACTGACAGATACCTCCAGCCATAACCCCAGCGACTAAATACCATATACCTGTGCTTTTATCAGTATGCGTGGGAATGGAATAAATGGCAATGATCATGCACACATTCAACCCCACCGGCGTTATCGCGGGTATCAAAAAATGTCTCCAAGTTTGTAAAATACCAGCCGACAAGGCCACCAGAGACAAGAGAGCTATGTAAGGGAATAACCAGCGAGTTAATTCGACGGTTAAATCGGCTTGTTGAGTCGTCGCAAAACCACCGGCCATTAACCAAACTAAAAGGGGAGCACCTACTACACCTAACACCGTGAGCAAGATCAAACACCACAACAGTAGGTTGGCGGTGTGATCTATCACTTGTTTGGCACCTTCATCGCCTTGCTGATGCTTGACACTAGCCAAATAAGGAATAAAAGCTTGGCTAAAAGCTCCCTCAGCAAACAAGCGCCGAAACATATTGGGTATGCGAAAGGCTACATTAAAAGCATCAGTCCATTGGTTGGCACCAAAGGTGCTGGCTATGGCCACCTCGCGTGCAAATCCAGTGATGCGCGAGAGCATAGTCATCGCCGACACGAGCAAAGAAGATCGCCACAACTTCATGATAGGGTACGGCTTTGACCTAGGGAGGAGAGGCTCCCTAAAGCAGGTTGTTCTAGCCAGTGTACAGCTCCATGAGCAGGCACATGTCTAGGGAAGATCATGGTTCCACGCGCGGTTCTCACTAAAAAGCGCAGACCCTGATCCCAGCAAAATGTCCATGTTTCACTTAGGTAGCGACCTATCATCGTTTTATGGAAGCATAGCGGGTCATGCCATGTTTGGCCATTCACCTTGTTTTTAGGTAATCGTGGCAAAGTGGGGTATAATCGACGGTTAATCATGTACAATGAAGGGTTTTAATAAATTTTCATCGATATCAATGCCGAGTCCCGGGTTTTGTGAAATAGTCATTTCTCCCATCTCGAGTGAGTGGCTAGATTGACCTATGGCATGACGAAAAGGGTGGTTGGTTTGATCCAATTCTAACCACAAGGGATTATCTGCAAATCTTGGGGGTTGAGGTGGGATGATAGCCAATACCTGAAGCGATGCGGCTAAATTGATCAGCGTTCCCCAAACATGGGGGACAACCCTGACACCGGCGGTTTCAGCCGCGGAAATGATTTTTTTTATTTCAGTAATGCCACCACAACCTGCAACATCGGGTTGCAGGATATCCACGCATCGATGGTCTAAGACCCACTGAAAGTGGGTTCGGCCATGCCAAGTTTCGCCACCCGCCACTGGGATTGGTTGTTTTTGGCGTACTTCTCGATAATTGGCGAGTAACTCAGGTAGCACGGGTTCTTCAAACCAATCGATGTCATATAGATAGGCTTCTTTACCCAATCGGATGGCTTCTAGCATATCGTAACCATGGTTTGCGTCAATCATTAATTTTTCACCTTGATTTAAGACAGCTCTGGCGGTTTGAATGCTCAACAAATCTTCCTCCACACCGTAACCAATTTTAATTTTGACTCCTTGAAATCCTGCGGCTTGATACTGCTGGCATTCTGCTTGAACGGTGTCGCAATGCCTTTGTCCAATGACCCGAAACCCGCCGGTAGCGTAAGCTTTTACTTTCTGACGAAACGCTCCACCTAGTAGGGCATGAATAGGTGCTTGCCAAAATTTACCGGCAATATCCCACAACGCCATATCAATGGCACTTTGGGCACACAGCGTAACCCCGCGTTGCCCTTGGTCGCGTAGTTGGCTATAAATCGACAACCATAACGGTTCAATATGCAAAGGATTTTTACCGATCAATGGTTTTTTTAACGACAAAATGATCGACTTGTTGATAGCCGCGGGACCTAGAGCTTCTCCCCAGCCCACCAACCCTGAATCGGTGGTGATTTTTACCAAACAAGCGGTTCTAGCGTCAAAGGTACTAAAGGCACTTTGAAAAGCTGGTTCGCAACGGGCACTTAAATGAAAAGCTTCAATGTGTTCAATTTTCATGACTGTGGGGGCAATGATCTTTTTATATTTTTCTGGCCAGTTCTAACTAGGATCAAATCCATAACTAGGGGAATTTACGGATTTTTCATCCATGGGTGAAACGCATCATCCAGCCATGGTCTAGGGGAGGTGATGGTGAAACCGATGGGGTGAAGGTTTTTAATCAGCAACAGATTCAATAAGTTTGGCTAATTCGTGGTACTCTTCTGCTTTGAGGGCAGTGAGGGGTGGGCGTATTGGTCCGGCCGAGTGTCCGACTATTTCCGCCCCCGCTTTGATTAAACTGACCGCATAGCCAGCCCCTTTATGACGGATTTTAATCAGAGGCAAAAAAAATCGTTTGAGCAAGTTGGCACAAGTTACCGTATCGTTCAAAGCGTGTGCTTGGTAGAACTGCATAGCCAGCTTAGGGACAAAATTAAACACAGCTGAAGAATAAACCGGACAGCCAATAGCTTTGTAGGCTCCTGCAAATATTTCAGCCGTGGGTAAGCCGCCTATATAGGTTAGCCGCTCTCCCAGTTGAGACTGGATAGAGACCATTAATTCTAAATCACCGATACCATCTTTAAAGCCTATGAGATTGGGATTATGGTTAGCCAGTTTTTGCAGAGATTCAGCAGTGAGTCGCACCGGTCCGCGATTATAGACAATGACACCCAGCGGAGTCGCTTGGCAAATGTGTTGGAAATGCTCACACAAACCTTCCTGCGAAGCTTCGGTTAAGTAATGTGGAAACAACAACAAACCATCAGCTCCGTGCACAGCCGCCCGTTTGGCAAATTGCATCGCCAAGCGGGTGTTGCCACCCACCCCGGCGATAATCGGTGTACGACCGTGGCAAGTATCGTGAGCTACTTGGATTAGATCGCTATATTCTTCAGGTACTAAGGAGAAAAATTCCCCCGTACCACCGGCTACAAACAAGGCTTGGGCGCCATAAGGTTGCAACCAATTGAGTCGATCCGCGTAAGACTTGGCGTTAAAATCCCCATTAGCATGAAAGTCTGTTATGGGAAAAGATAATAAGCCGGAGCTTAAACAAATTTTTAGGTCATCTGGGGTCATGTTGAGTTAGACTCTTGTAGATTTTACCAAACGGGGTAAAAAAACCGTAGCTCAAGTCGCTGGTTACTGTGACAGCTCGCAGTACCAAGCTCTGCAACCTTTGCACCATCGGCTGGTGCCGCTCGGTGAGCTGTCATAATGACCAAGCGAGAGTGGGCACAACCCTCTGCCGAAGAAGTTCATCTAGGGTGAACCTACAACTTCTCGGTTTGAAAGGGCAGTCGGTAACAAAGCCGAGGGTGTAAAGGTCTCAGCCTTATTATATCTGCAATTGCATACTAAAGACTGTTGCACCGACGGCTGGTGCCGCTCGATGAGCTACCAAAGTGCAAGCCTTGAGCGAATGCCCTCAGCGGAATTTACTGGGGTGATCATTCGCTGGTGGGCACTCGCTGGATAGCGCAACGAACTGGGGTACATACATAACGATAACGCAGTTGCGAGCTATTCTCGCATATTAAGTATATGCGAGAATAGCTCGCGGAGGTGTAACCGCGGCGTAGCCGATGGTGCAACAGTCTTTTGGAAGCACAGCGCTTGACCCACCTGCCCATCATGCACCTAGCTCACGGCGCAAAGCATCGTGTAATTCGATCATACTAGCTTGCCAATTAGCATAAGTCGTGCCGGGTGTGGCAAACCTCTCGATCAACTTGCAAGCCTGCTCAATGGCTTCCAAAGCCTCCTGCCTCGATCCCTTACTCTTGTATAAGCAGGCGGATAGGTTGTACAGGCTTAAGGCCAGATCGGGGGCGTAGGCTAGGAAGTTACTTTTTGTCAGTTGCTCGCGTATCTCTAGTGCGCTTTGGCTGTAAGACAAAGCCTGCACCCAATCCCCGCTCTCGGCTAAGCGATTGGCAAGATTGTGCAGGCTCAAAGCCAGATTAGGGGCGTAGGCTGGAAAGTTGCTTTGAGCGAGTTGCTCATAAATCTCACGCGCACGGTTGATGGCTTTCGAAGCCTCCTCCTGCTTCCCGTCCTTAGCTAGATGGGTCGAGTGGTTGTTCAGGCTACCGGCTAGATAGTGGGCGTAGGCTGGAAAGTTGCTTTGAGCGAGTTGATCATAAATCTCCACCGATTGTCGGCTGGCGTCCAAACCTCTTACCATATCCCCGCTATTGACTAGATGGTTGGAGCGGTTGTTCAGACTATTGGCTAGGTCTGGATTGTAGGCTGATGGGTTGATTTGGGCGAGTTGTTCATAAATTCCCAACGCACGATTACTGGCTTCCAGAGCCTTTACCTTGCCACCACTCTCGGCTAGGTTGGTGGCGAGATTGTGTAGGCTACTAGCTAGTTCGGGGGCGTATTTTGGGAAGTCATCTAGAACAAGTTGCTCATAAATCTTCACCCGTTCCTCAAGCATAGCAATCGCCAAAGGGCTTGGGCTATTTGGCAAGTTAGTTTGGCTAAAAAAACTGAACGAGACCTTTGCACCGACGGCTACGCCGCTGACTGCACTGCCAAATTACTGCGTTATGCGGTACTCACCAGCTCATTTACATTTGAGTAAATTCCGCTGGTTGCGTTCCGCTAAGCCTTGTACTTTGACAGTTCGTCCGAGTTGTGCAAAGGTCTCTGAGCCAAGCTGTATCCTCGGTTTTGATCTTTGCCAAGGGGAGCAAAGCTTCAATCCAAGGATCATTTAGATTAGGGGCTGAGGCAGGGCGATCCAAATGTAATCTGGCCAGTCGATTCAAGCGACTTTCTAGGAGCTTGGTGTAGCCCGAAGCATCGTCCTGCCCCCATTGAAACCAGGGAAGCCAGCACTCGGCTCGGCATTGGGTGGCGTCGGGTAACAGGTACAGCGCATGCGACGCAAACAAATCTGGCTCAATGCCATGTAGCCCTTGGGCATTATCACCCAAAAGTGCTCGCCATTGCACCTGCGTGGGTAGAACCCGACCGCCGATGGCAGGACTTGAAACCTGCTGATGTAATTGATGCAATTCATCAAAACCCAACTCTCCTGCCACGCCTGCGAGCACTTGCAGGAGCCAAGCACCTCTTTGGAGCTCTGGGTACCATCCAAAAGACTGTTGCACAACCGGTTGCACTGTCAAATTACTGCGTTATGCAGTACTCA
>JASGCH010000233.1 GCA_030054245.1 Gammaproteobacteria bacterium
CTTTGGGTTGGCTATCACCCGCAAATACGCTAAAGTATTTTTGATTTCAGCTCTATCATAAAACTTTAAGCCTCCGTATATTTTATACGGCACTTGATGATTCAGTAAAGTCGATTCAAAAGGTTGGCTCTGGCTATTGTTTCTATACAAAACAGCTATATCACTGTACTTAATGGATGCACCTAACGAGGAAGTACGCACCAGCGACCTTATTTTGTCAGCCACCCATTGTGCCTCCTGCATTCCGGTGTTTAATTCTTGCACCAAGACCTTATCACCCATAGTTTGTGCCGCTCTTAAAGTTTTACCCAATCTATGATCATTATGGCTGATAACTCCATTGGCGGCTTCTAATATGGCAAACTGGCTTCGGTAATTATCTTCCAATTTTATGGGATTATCTATATGAAACTCTTTAAGATAATCCCTCATATTTTCTACTCTGGCTCCGCGAAAGCCATAAATACTTTGGTCGTCATCTCCGACCACAAAGATTTGCGATTGCTTTCCACACAATAACTTGATCCATTTATACTGAAACAAGCTGGTATCTTGAAATTCATCGATAAGAATATGTCTAAATCGGTTCTGATAATCTGCCCTAATCTCCGCATGGTCTTGCAACAATTTATAGCAACTCAGCAGAAGTTCGGCAAAATCCATCAATCCTTCGTTCAAACATTGTTTTTCGTACAAACTATAAATCTCTAAGTATTTCTTGTCTTCAACATTTTGGGGTATCACCTCCAAAGACCGGATGCCTTGTTCTTTCTGGTTGGAAATATAACGAAGCGTATCTTTGAGCGGAAATTCAACTTCGTTGATGGCGTAGTTTTTATACAAGCGCTTGAGTGCGGATTTTTGGTCTTGAGTATCCATGATTTGAAATTCATCACTCCATGGTGTCATCTTGACATGTATCCTTAACATGCGATGGCATAAACCATGAAAAGTGCCGACCCACATCCTATGGCTCGTCAAAACTTGGCTTTGTAGCCTTGAGAGTATTTCTTGAGCGCCTTTATTGGTAAAGGTAACTGCCAAAATGTGCTCTGGATAAGCCAAGCCATTTTCTAATAACCAAGCAATGCGTGAAGTTAAAACCGTGGTTTTCCCGGTTCCAGCACCCGCTAAAATCAAAGCATTACCTTCCTTCAAGGTGACTGCGGCTAATTGTTCAGAGTTTAAGTGGTGCAAGGTTTTGGACATATTGGCGTAAATAAATTTTCCTCTAGGTTAATAGGACCATGGTCTCCCGGTGGCATCGTGATCGACAGATCAAAGACGGTTGCACCCTCGGCTACGCCGTGGTGACAGGTTAGCATAGTCTCATTCAGCAAGTAAATCGACCAAGGAACGGGCAATGACCTTAGTGGCATTTTTTAAATCCAATAGCTTGAGTCTCTCATCGGCTCTTTTGGCGTGGGACTCTCGTACTGTACGCGGTCCAGCACCATAAATAACTCCCGGGATCCCCCTTTGTACATAGAGGCGAACATCTGTATAAAGAGGGGTACCTAGCACTGGAATAACTTCATGAAATACTTCTTCGGCGTGTTGCTTAATGGCCTTCACTAAGGTTACATTTCCGGGCAAAGGTTTCATGGGATGCGCCAATAACAATCGTTTAATAGCTACTTTAATCAAGTTCGATCCCCTAGCTGGTGCATAACTTTTAGCCGCCATGGCAATAACTTCTCGCAACTCTTGCTCGACTTCTTCGGGATTCTCTTCAGGAATAATGCGTCGATCTAATTTAAAAATGGCTTTCCCCGGAATAACATTGGTGTTGGTCCCGGCACTAATCTGCCCGATATTAAGATAAGGGTGAGTAATGCCCGTAACCTCGGAATTAATATGACAGTACTTAGCGTTCAGCTGATAAAGACATTGCAAAATGTGTACCGCGCCTTGTAAGGCATCAATGCTACCATCTGGAATAGCGGCGTGTGCCATCTCCCCTTCAACTTGAACTTCTAACTGCAGGCACCCATTATGTGCGGTCACTACTTGATAACTAAAACCAGCCGCGATTAAATAATCGGGTTTGGTAATTCCTTGTTCTAGTAACCAGCCTGGTCCTAAATTACCCCCAAATTCTTCATCATAAGTAAAATGTAGCTCGACACTACCCTTGAGAGATAACGATAACTTTTCAAGAGCTTTTAGCGCAAAAGTATAGGTAGCAAAATCACTTTTACTAACAGCTGTAGCTCGCCCATACATAAAACCATCGACAATGTCTCCACCGTAGGGAGGATGAGTCCAACCCTCACCTGGCGGCACCACATCGCCATGCGCATTGAGGGCAATGGTTGGACCCGGGTTGTATTTCCTCCTAACCACCAAATTGGTGATGGACTCTAAGCCGTAATCTTTTACCAAAGCGGTGGGGACGGGGTATTTTTCGACGGAAAAGCCTAAATCCTCTAGTAACTTAGCTGATAAATCAGCGTGTGGAGCGTTATTTCCAGGAGGAGTATCGGTAGGACATCTGACCAATTTTTGTAAAAATGCAACTTGATTATCAAATTCTTGGTCTATGTAATGGTCTAATAAATGGTAAATTTCACGGTTTAACATAGGGATTTTGGATGGTTAATGAGTAAGATTGTGGGGTGCAAGCTCGGATCAGCTATCGTGGGATATTGGCACCATCGGCTGGTGCCG
>JASGCH010000025.1 GCA_030054245.1 Gammaproteobacteria bacterium
TTTGTCCATAAACATCGATAAACCTTTATCTAAATCCATTTGTAAAACTTGGATGCCGTTTTGTAAACAAGATAAAACTTTCGATGCGTCAAGTTCTATGCCATAACCAATGCATTGTTTTTGTTTCTTTAATAAGGCTAGTTGATCGCCATTTCCACAACCTAAATCTAAAACCCGACTACCGAATGGTATCATATCAATGATGATTTGAGTTAAATCTTTCATAGCATGTTTTCTAAATAGGTTCGGACTAGGCTTAAATACATTTTATTATTGGATAAAAAAGCATCGTGTCCAGCTTGGCTATCGATTTCAGCATAGGTTACATTTTTATTATTTTTAACCAGGGCAGATACTATTTCTAAACTTCTCTGGGGAGAAAAACGCCAGTCGGAACTAAAGCTAACAACTAAAAAGTTGGCTTGTACATGGGATAAAGCTTGGGTTAGGTTTCCAGAATAATGTCTTGCTGGATCAAAGTAATCGAGTGCCCGAGTAATGAGGAGATACGAGTTGGCATCAAAGTACGAACTAAATTTTTCTGCTTGTGCTCGCAAGTAGCTTTCGACTTGAAATTCAATGTCTGAGATGGAAAATTTAAAATTCTGTGGGGGAATTTTGGGTTCCTTTCTCAAGTTTCGTCCAAATTTAGATCGCATAGCATCTTCACTTAAGTAAGTGATATGCCCTAGCATTCTGGCTATCCGTAGCCCTTTTTGGGGTGTCACCTTATTTTGGTAATAGTGACCTTCTAAAAAGTTTACATCGCTTAAAATAGCTTGTCTAGCCACTTCATTAAAGGCAATATTTTCTGCGGTTAAATTGGCCGCACTGGCAATGAGTAAGGCATTGCGCACTTTGTGTGGGTATTGTAATGTCCAACTCAAGGCTTGCATTCCTCCTAAACTACCTCCCATAGTCGCAGCTAGTTGCTCTATACCTAAACTTTGAATCAACAGATTCTGTACATGCACCCAATCTTCTACCGTTACAATCGGAAAATCCGCACCGTATTCAATTCCGGTGGCTGGGTTAATGTCTTGTGGACCGGTAGAGCCAAAACAAGAGCCGATATTATTGATTGAAATAACAAAAAAATGGTTGGTATCGAGTGCTTTTCCAGGGCCTATCATATTATCCCACCAACCTCGATTGGTTGTGTCGTGTAAGTAAGTACCTGCGGCGTGTTGTCCGGCGTTCAATGCGTGACAAATAAGTACTGCATTGGATTTAGTCGCGTTTAATTGTCCGTAAGTTTCATAAGCCACGCGATACTTTTCAAGCACAGCACCACACTGCAACTGTAGAGGTGTATCAAAGTGCTTGTATTGCGTTTCTATAATAAGTTCCATCTATTACCCTAATGATAGATAAGACTATTGCACCATCGGCTAGCGCCACGGTTACACTGCCAAATTACTGCGTTATGCGGTACTCACCAGCGAATGATCATCTTCGGAAATGAAGCTGGGGGCGTTCCGCTCAAGCCTGGTAATTATGACAGCTCACCGAGCGGCATAGCCGATGGTGCAACAGTCTTAGGCATGTAACAATTCCCACAATTGATTGGCGGTGATGGGTAATTGTAATTGACTAGCTACATGGCCACGACCCTGTTGGTAAAGTGCATGAGCCACCGCATTAAATACGGCTGGCGTAGCTCCAATAGTACCTAACTCACCCACCCCTTTAACTCCCAGTATATTGGTCTTTGTTGGGTAGTTTTGGTTGGTATGAGTTATAAAATGACCAGACATACAATCCGCTCTAGGCGCACAATAATCCATCAAACTCCCCGTTAAATTTTGACCACTTTGAGAGTCGTAGATCACTTTTTCATACAAAGCTTGTCCAATGCCTTGAACGGCACCACCATCTAATTGCCCAGTTACTATCAATGGATTTACCACACGCCCTATATCATTGACTGAATAATAAGATAATATTTCCACTTGACCAGTCTCTGGGTCTAGCTCAATTTCACAAATATGGCATCCGTTAGGCCAAGTTGGTGCACTTGCCGAAGTAGTACTTTCTAATTGAATCACTTGGTTAGACTGTTTTTGAGCTAGATTCGACAAATTGGTTCGTATATCAGTTCCCTTAACGCTAAACTCACCTAGTTTATATTCCAAATCATCGATGGCAACTTCCAAATCTTCTGAGGCAAGTTTTTTAGTCTTTTCAAAGAGTTCAATAGCACCATTGAAAACCGCCGCTCCCCCTGTAAATAAGGATCTGGAACCCGCACTACCAAATCCATTTCCTTGGTCGGTGTCTCCCATAACGATGCGCACCTTGTCAATGGGTATCTGAAATATATCTACCACTAACTGAGCTAAGCTGGTGGCAATTCCTTGTCCCATTGGATTGACCGCGGTAAAAACTTCTACCTCTCCATTGGATTTAATTTGAGCTTGAACGGTTTCAGTTAAGGCGTTTCCACCTGTCCATTCTAAGAAAGTGGCAATGCCAATGCCTCGCCACTTTCCTGGGGTGGCGTTTTTGCTGAGCAAATCATGCCAACTAGCCAAGGTTAAAGTTTGTTGTAAAATGGTTTCAAAATCGCCACAATCATACACCTTTCCCATAGCATTGGTGTAGGGCATTTGTTCGGGCTTGATAAAATTTCTTTGGCGTAAATAGATACGATCCATGCCAGTTTGTCTGGCGGCCTCATCAATCAATCGTTCAATATTGTAAATCGATTCCGGCCGGCCTGCCCCTCTATAAGCTCCCATCATGGAAGTGTGGGTGAGAACTGCTTGAAACTGAAAATCTATGAGGGGAATATCATAAATGCTGGTTTGTACCCAAGGACCTATCATTAGAGGAATGGCAATGGCTGAAGCAGTCGGATAAGCTCCAACATTGGCTAACCCGCGTAACCTTAAAGCTAAAAATTTTCCATCTTCAGCGAGTGCTAATTCTAAATGGGAAGTAACATCTCGACCGTGAGCGCTAGATAAAAACTCTTCGTTTCGAAGGGCTACCCATTTTACGGGTGTCCGTAAAACCCAAGTGCAATATGCCACTAAAACATCTTCAGGATAGCAACCCGTTTTCATACCAAATCCACCTCCGACATCGCCAACTATAACGCGTACTTGATCCGTGGATAACCCAAGAATATGGCTGACTTGTGTACGCACCGCGGTGGGCATTTGGGAACCTAGGCGTATGGTTAAGCGTTCATTGTCTAAATAGGCTAACACCGATCTTGGTTCTATGCTGAGAGCACAAAGTCTTTGATGGACGATTTGCAGAGACACTTTGTGTTTGGCTTGCTGTATGACTTGCTCAGTAGCTTGTTCATCACCATATTGGGTGTAAGCAATACTATTCCCGGAGCTTACACCCACTTGTATAGAATCAGAATTTAAGGCTTCCAACACATCCACCACACAGGGAAGTTCTTCTAGTTCTAATTCGATAGCATCGGTAGCATTCTTGGCTTGCGCCAAGCTCTCCGCCACAACTAAAGCAATACATTGCCCAACATACCTTACCGTATCTTGTGCCAACAGAAAATGTGGGGCCGTTTGAGAGTTCTTACCCTCTCTCGTTTTAAAGTTGGTAGGTTGTGGCAGGGGTTTAAGGTGCTGAATATCCTCGCCACACAGAACCAATTTGACGCCTGGCATAGATTTAGCATGGTCAGTGTTAATGCTGATGATTTTTGCGTGTGCTAATGGGGAGCGTAAAAAGCTTAAGTAAGCTTGATGGGGGAGCAAAAAATCGTCGGTAAATTGCCCCTTGCCAGTTAACAATAATTCATCTTCTAAGCGCTTTACCGCATTTCCACTGCCAAATCTTAATGGTAAGTCTTCCATAATAACCTTTATTCATAGTAATAATAAGACTATTGCACTCTGAGCTACAGCCACGGTTGTCCAATGACTGCGTTACTGATGTTCCTTCGCTCGCTGGTCTCGCATATACTCAATATAAGACAGCTCACCGAGTTGGGGCGTAGCCGAGGGAGCAATAGTTTTGTAATAGTATCGACCCTAATAGGCCAACAGTTGCGTTATTCATACGATCAATCACCTCCTGTTTTGCTTAGTGGCCGTTAAACAGGGGAAATCATCTCTCTACCCCTTTTTTTTCTTAGAAACCTTTGTATTTGTGGCGGGTGCCGCTGGACTTGTACTCGAAGAATCCTTCCCAGTAGATTGGCTTTGAACAGTATCAGTGACAATCTGGCTAAATTGTTTAGCCACCGCATTCCACCAATCGATTGAGGGATGAGGGGTTTGTGGTAGAGCAGGCCATATCTTGGGGTGAATGGAGCTAGGTCCACCCTCGTTCCCTGAATCCATGGGTTTTTCTGTAGCGGCTGGTTTGATTCCTTCATCCCCGGGTGTCAGATTTTTTTTACCCATTTCTTCTTTAAAATTTTTTAAAGCTAGTAAAGTCATTTTTTGCACTTCCAAAGTTTGGATGGTCATTCCAATAGCTTGTTTATTTTGTTCTAACCAAAAATGTACCGCTTTTAATTCGTTGATCCTTTTCTCCAATTCTTCAGGGTCGATGCTGGGCGTTAGCCAAGAAGCCATGCCTGCTTGATAAGTTTGGGTTAATTGCTTCATCCAATCGTTGTTTGGTACAAAATTGGCAAAGTCGAAATTGGGAATATTGACCATGATAGGTTAAGAAAGTAAATAAGACTAAAGTAGGTATCAAGACGGTTGCACCGGTGCCGCGGTTGTCCAATGAATGCGTTATATAGGTATAGGTGCCTCAGTTCATTGCGCTATCCATTGCGCTTCCGCTCTCAGTTTCGCATATACTTTAACAGCTCACCGAGCGGCACCAGCCGATGGCGCAACAGTCTCTATGATAGACTAGTTGGCCAAGCGTATATGCAACTCTCTCAACTGTTTAGCATCAACCTTAGAAGGTGCTTCAGTTAATAAACATTGGGCTCTTTGAGTTTTTGGAAAAGCTATAACATCACGAATAGATTCAGCCTTTGTCATCAAGGTTACCAATCGATCGAGCCCTAAGGCTAATCCACCATGAGGGGGGGCACCGTATTGCAAAGATTTTAACAAGAAGCCAAATTGGCGGTTGGCGTCATCTTCACTTATTTTGAGAGCCCGAAAAACTTTTTGTTGAATGTTGGATTTGTGAATGCGTACCGATCCACCTCCTAATTCCCAGCCATTTAATACTATATCATAAGCTTTGGCTAAACATTTCTCTGGAGCAGATTCCAGCCAATCTTCGTGTCCCTCTTGGGGCGCTGTAAATGGGTGGTGGACTGAAACGAACCTCTTTTCGTCTGGGTCCCATTCAAACATAGGGAAATCGACAACCCATAATGGCTTCCACCCTTCAATAAATAAATTTCGCTTTTTGGCAAAATCACTTTTACCTATTTTCAGACGCAAAGCACCTAAAGAATCGTAAACTATTTTACTCTCATCAGCTCCAAAAAATATAATATCTCCCGGTTGACTTGAAGTCCTTTGGAGGAGTTGTGTTAAAAACTGAGTAGATAAGTTTTTAACAATGGGAGACTGTAGTGCGTGGAGCGGAATACCGGTGTTCTGGAATAAGTCATCTGAAGCATGGTGTTCTGATTTAGAGTCAAAATTTGAATTTATTTTTATCCAAGCCAAGCCTTTGGCTTTGTAAGATTTTACAAATTCGGTATATCCATCAATGTCACTACGACTTATTTCTAATCCCCCGTATGGAACGCGCATAGCCACTACTTTCCCGCTTTGGCTAGCTTTGGAAAATACCTGAAATTCCACATCTTTAGACAGATCAGTCATATCGGTGAGTTCAATGGTTATTCTCAAATCAGGCTTATCGGAACCATATCTTGATAGAGACTCATGATAACTCATAACGGGAAATTCTCCGAGATCAATGTGCATGAGCTTGCGAAAAATATCGACGATCATGGTTTGGCAAATATGCCGGATGTCTTTCTCTGACAAAAATGAGGTTTCTATATCTATTTGGGTAAATTCAGGTTGTCTGTCTGCCCTTAAATCTTCATCGCGAAAGCACTTGGTAATTTGATAATATTTATCGAAGCCGGCAATCATCAACAATTGTTTAAATAATTGGGGTGATTGAGGTAAAGCATAAAAGTGCCCTTCATGTACTCGACTGGGTACTAAATAATCACGGGCACCCTCGGGAGTGCTTTTGGTTAACATGGGTGTTTCGATATCGATGAATCCCTGTTCATCTAAGTACTTTCTAACTTCCTTAGTAACTTGGTGCCGTAACATCAAATTACCTTGCATGTAGGGGCGTCTTAAATCTAAAACCCGGTGTAATAACCGAGTAGATTCAGCTAAATGATCGTCGTCTAGGGCAAAAATAGGAGGGAGAGAAGGATTTAGTATTTCTAACGAGTGACACAAAACCTCGATATACCCAGACTGGATTTGAGTATTAATGGTGCCATCTGGACGCGGTCTGACCTCCCCGGTGACTTTCAGGCAATATTCTTGATGGAGCTTTTCCGCCTCAACAAATACTTCTGGTAAATTAGGGTCACAGACTACTTGAATAATTCCATATCGATCTCTTAGATCTACAAAAATAACCCCGCCATGATCGCGCACTCGATTGACCCAACCACACAGAACCACGGTTTGCTTAATTTGAGTTGTATCTATTTTTCCACAATAATTGGTTCGCATAATTGATTTTTAACAAACTTAGATGGGTTCTAAAAAAAAGACTATTGCACCGACGGCTACGCCGCTGGTTACACTATCAAATGACTGCATGATGCGGTACGCACCAGCGAATAATCATCTTCGGAAATGACGCTAGGGGCGACTGCTCCAGCCTTATACTTTGAAAGCTCACCGAGCGGCACCAGCCGATGGTGCAACAGTCTTAAAAATAGAAGGAGCAGTGCTCGCCGTTACACCCTTAGGTTATCCGCTAGCTATATTATCCAATGACTGCGTTACGATGGTTCACCTTTGGGTGAACACTCCGCTGGGAGCTTAGCCCGGTTTGGTAATTAGGATAGCTTACTTTGGTTATGCAAAGGTCTCGTCTTAGTTATTAGGAGAATTGGCTGAGTTAGGCTGAGAAGGAGCAACTGATCCCATAGAAATAATATAAGTCAGCGCCTCATCCACCCCCATATTTAAGATGTGAACTTTAGATTTTTCAACAACAAAAAAGAATCCACCCGTTGGATTGGGTGTGGTTGGCACAAAAATACAAAGCCAATCACTACCCAATAGCTTGCTTAGCTCCCCATTGGTATAACCGGTCAAAAATCCTACCGTCCAAGCCCCTTCTCTAGGGAATTCAACCAATACCGCGTGGCGAAAAGCTTGCCCAGAATTTGAAAATAATGTGCCTGTGATCTTTTTTACCCCCGAATAAATAGATTTTACAAAAGGAATTTGTAAAATGATACTGTCCCAAAATTTAACCCACCAAACACCCATGACATTGGACACCAATGCTCCTGTGCCAATGAGCACTAGGATTAAAGCGATAACTCCGATGCCTGGGATATTTTCTAGAGTTTGCAATATATTGGTCGCAAAATTTCCAAAAAGAGATTTTAAAACTTCTATCAGCGATAAGTAAATTCCTTCCAATAATCCATACATCCAAGAAAGGACATAAATTGTTATGGTAATCGGCAACCAAGCTAATAATCCAGTAATAAGGTATTTTTTAATGGGCATAGTAGAAAAACCAAAAAGGGTGAGAGGACAGGAGCTAAGTAGGCGGGCTTATATCTTAGCATCATTAGATATTATGATCGGAAGATGTTTTTTCAGTTTTTGTGGACACTATTTTTTCAGATTTTGGCGGCACTGTTTCAGTGGTTGAGTCATTACTTTTAGAGGGTGTATCTGATTCTGCAGGCACTCTTCCTTCTTTATCTGAGTCGGCAGTCAACCCGTCGGCATGGTTATCTTTCTTTTGCGAAGGATTTTGAGCTGGAGGGTTTTTGAAATCAGTAACATACCAACCCGATCCCTTGAGTGTAAAGCCTGCAGAGGTTACTTGTTTTATTAAGGATGTACTTTCGCAATTTGAGCAAATTTGTAATGGAGGGTCCGAAATAGATTGTAATTTTTCTATTATTTGACCACAATGTTGGCATTTATAAACATAGATAGGCATAAATTTTACAATATCGACTTCAATAATTTACCAATTTCAGAGGGATTGCGGGTAATAGCAAATCCACACTCTTCCATTAAAGCCAATTTAGCTTCAGCTGTATCCTCTCCGCTGGATATGAGTGCACCTGCGTGCCCCATCCGACGACCTGGTGGTGCAGATACACCGGCAATGAATCCAACCACTTTTTTACGCATATTGGCTTTATACCATTTTGCCGCATCAGCCTCATCACTTCCACCTATTTCCCCTATCATGATAACGGCTTCGGTATCTGGATCATCGTTAAATGCCTGCATAACATCTTTATGCTTTAAACCATTAATAGGATCACCACCAATACCAACCGCAGTCGATTGGCCCAAGCCGATTTCCGTAAGCTGTGCAACTGCTTCATAAGTTAGGGTACCAGAGCGGGAAACCACACCAATTCTACCTTTTTTGTGAATGTGGGCTGGCATAATTCCTATTTTCACTTCTTCAGGGGTGATGATTCCAGGACAATTTGGACCTAACAATAAAGTTTTTTTCCCACCAGCCCTTTCTTTGGTGTGCATCGTATTGCGCACCATCAGCATATCTTTAATGGGGATACCCTCGGTAATACATATAACCAAATCGAGATCAGCCTGAACGGCTTCTAGTATGGCTGTAGCGGCAAAAGTGGGTGGTACATAGATGACGGACACATTGGCACCCGTCTGTTTTTTGGCTTCGGCTACAGTAGCATAAATCGGCAGATCAAAAATTTTCTCTCCTGTCTTATTAGGATTAACTCCAGCTACGAAACATACCCGTCCGAATGCGTACTCAAGGCATTTTTCAGTATGAAATCTCCCAGTTTTTCCAGTGATTCCTTGAGTGATTATGCGTGAATTTTTATTGATATAGATTGACATAGAATACTTTTAGTGCGTTAGGTATTTACCAATTCAGCGGCTTTTCTAGCGGCTTCAGACATAGAATCTACAAGGATAATGCTTAACCCAGATTGGGTCATTATATCCCTAGCCAGTTGTTCGTTGGTACCTTTTAAACGAATAATGAGTGGAACTTTGAGTTGTACTTCATGGCAAGCGGTAATAACGCCAGCGGCAATGGTGTCGCAACGCATGATTCCGCCAAATATATTCACTAAAATGGCTTTAACTTTCGGATTTTTTAACATTATCTTAAACGCTTCAGTAACTTTTTCAGCTGTCGCACCTCCACCAACATCTAAAAAATTGGCTGGACTAGCACCATATAATTTAATGGTATCCATAGTGG
This sequence comes from Gammaproteobacteria bacterium, assembly GCA_030054245.1. Lineage (GTDB taxonomy): Bacteria > Pseudomonadota > Gammaproteobacteria > Burkholderiales > Burkholderiaceae_C > JASGCH01. The sequence goes on from JASGCH010000025.1 coordinate 9,403, forward strand.
CCATAGCCAACCCAGCACCATTAACCAAGCAACCGATATTTCCGTCGAGGCTAATATATGCTAGATCAGATTTTGAGGCCTCAATTTCTGCGGGATCTTCTTCATCCAAATCCCTTAAAATGACTATTTCAGGATGCCTAAATAAAGCATTGCTATCAAAGTTGAACTTTGCATCCAAAGCAATTAAGCGCCCCGTTTGATCTAAACCCAAAGGATTTATTTCTACCAAAGAAGCGTCTTTCTCCATAAAACATTTGTAAACATTTTCTAGTAGAAGTTGCCCTTGGATCGCTACTTCCCCTTGCCAACCTAGTTTTTCCACAAAAGATTTAGCTTGTTCTTTGTCGATTCCAACCAATGGATCTACCAGCAGTTTAATAATTTTATCGGGGTATAGGTGAGCCACCTCCTCAATGTTAACTCCCCCTTCTTGAGAGCCGATTATGGCAATTTTTTGAGATGCCCGATCTGTAACGACTGAAAGATAATACTCCTTTATCAAATTGACGCCTTCCTCTACATACAACCGACGCACCTTTTGACCTTCTGGGGAGGTTTGAGGGGTTACCAATTGCATGCCCAGTATTTCCGTTGCCAGTTGTTTTACTTGTGCGGTAGTATGGGCAATTTTTACGCCTCCTCCTTTTCCTCTGCCACCTGCATAAATTTGTGCCTTAACAACCCAAATAGGTCCTTTGAGTTTCATGGATACTTCTTCGGCTTCTTGTGGAGTGAAGGCTACACCACCATGAGGGATAGGAATAGAATACTGACGAAAAATCTCTTTACCTTGATACTCGTGAATTTTCATTTTTAGAAATCTTTGTAAGACAATGTACTAAAATGGCGGACAACACTAGGATTGTAACTGTAAAAGACCGTTGTTACCGGCTTACCGCAGTTAACTTAGGGCTTGAGTGGGTGCATCACTCTGAAAAGACTGTTGCGCCCACGGTTACGCCGCGACTGCACTACCAATGGACAAGTTATGTATGTGCCTCAGTTCGTTGCGCTATCCATTGGGCTTCCTTGTACTTTGGTAGCTCGGCGAGCGCGGTGCCAGCCGATGCAGTAACAGTCTTCTGAATATTCAATTTTACCAAGGATACCAGGTAATGACGACGGCTCGCGATCGGCCTTCTTTATTCAAAAAACCACTAAGGAGGCGTGCGCAGTTTTATCGACTGGTCTAAAAGAATGACTTGCTCGTCCCTAGGCTTTCGGTCAATTTTCCAGCCATGTCCATAAATGATTTCAACAGTCAATAGTAGATGTCCTTGATCATCTTTGTGCGGCCATTGTTCCTCTAGTAGTTTCTTATAATTGTGTAACCACCTTTTTCCATGCACCTTCGAGTCGCGATGAATATGCGTATTGCGACCCAATTGCCTCAAATCAGCCAACAAGTCTTCAACTTTATTATAACTTAAAGTCAGGTACTCCATAGATAAAACTGGTTCTACATAACCTAACTTGATCAAACAATCCCCCCAGTCGTGCATATCTATAAAAGTACCTCCCATGGCACCCCAGCCCAATGTATGGTAAATATTTCTGAGTTCAACCAAAGTATCTGGACCAAAGCAAGAAAACATAATGAATCCATTGGATGACAACAACTCCAGCCAATTTCGCAATAGGCTTATGGGGTGACTCTGCTCGTGTAGCTGTAAATTTGACCAAATCATTTCGGTCTGGTTGACCTTTGATGAAGTCATAACGAGTTCTGATTTTTGCCAATATTGCCACCATTTTGGTTTAAATGGTTCAGTAGCTCTTACCATATCTTGGGTATCTTCATAGAGTATCTGGCATTTGGCGCCGGAAAGAAAATGCTTTAATGCTTTATGAGATTCAACTTCTGTAAGCGAAGGTGCCCAATGAATCCAGTTTCGTGGCTTATAGACCAAGAAGTCTAACCTTTCGATCATGCGTTTGTTTATTTCCAAATGTAAAAATTGGGTAAACTCGGTTTTTTCTAATTGGTTTTTGAGTTGACTCCAGCGTTCAAGTACGAACAAGTCTAAATTGACTAGGAAATCTTTATCTTGCATAAAAATGGGTTATGGTTATTGAATTATTGAGTAAAACAAGAGACTATTTTATTCAGAGGACAAAAACTTTTTGCCAATGTTACGGTATAAAATCCCAGATTTTTCCTAGCTTGTGCCAAGCGTGCCATATTTGGTGTTATCAAATGATGTGTCCGTATTGTTTAGAACTTTATGGCAAAATCTTAAAAAGATGTCCGCTCTGCTCTCTGGTTTTATCTGATAAAGTCATTCATAAATGTTTTCAAGGGCTTGTTCCGTGGCAACAATGTTATTCTAG
>JASGCH010000026.1 GCA_030054245.1 Gammaproteobacteria bacterium
ATAAAGGCATCCGCAGAAATGCTAGAAAAGATGTTCCATATTAAAAGTTTGATAGGAGTAAAGGATGATCGCTATGATGTGAAAGGGGTTGATGAAAATGATTTACTCATTATTGCTACTGCAAAAGACCAGGGTCTAGATTTAATTTCTGAAGAGGCTGTCCAAATTTCGAAACCTTCCACCTTAAAAAGGTACAAGATACCCGCTTTGTTCCCTACCTGAGGTTGGGGTCCCTGTAAGCAATTACCTTCAATTTTTAAAAGACTCGCAGAAAATATTCTGATGAAAATAGCCTAACTGATGCTACATGACGCGGTTAGATTGGCGTAGTCCGGCGTTAAACCTAAATAACGCAGTTGACCGCTTACTTGCGCTGGCCAAGCCTCATGAACCCTTTGTACCCCGAATCACTCACCATTGGGGTGAGAGCGCTACGCGCCCAATTGCGTTATTTAGGTTCAAGGGAAATACAACAGTCTTACTTATCAAATTTTTTATATGTATGGAGACCCTATCATCGCCATAGCCACACCAGTAGGTAAAGGTGCCATCGGTATTGTGCGCGTGAGCGGTATGAACTTAGAACCGTGGGTTAGGCAATGGTGTGGCCGATCTCTACTGCCTAGGCAAGCGCATTTGGTGCGTATTAAAAACCAAGGGGAAGTGGTGGACGAAGTTTTGGCTTTATATTTTCCTCATCCAGCCAGTTATACGGGTGAAGATGTGTTGGAAATTCATGGGCACGGCGGACCTTTGGTGTTAAAAAAAATAATTGAAATAGGTTTTTCTGTGGCACAAAGGCAAAATGCAGAGGGGCATGAATTACTACCTAATTTGCGGATGGCGCGACCGGGCGAATTTACTGAGCGAGCCTTTTTGAACGAAAAAATGGATCTCCTGCAAGCTGAAGCCGTCAGCGAAATGATCGACGCCAACACCGAATTGGCTTTGCGTTGTGCCAGACGCACCATGGACGGAGTTTATTCTAAGCATATCCAGTCGTTATTGGACCTATTGGTGGATTTACGCGTTTGGGTCGAAAGCTCCATCGATTTTCCTGAGGAAGAAATCGAACGCTTGTATGAGCCGGAACTACTGGCAAAATTTGCTCAATTAAAGAATAAGCTAGCTGATATTTTGCGACAAACGCAAACAGGCGCATTGATTAAAGAAGGGGTGCGTATGGTCATCGCAGGGCAGCCCAATGTGGGAAAAAGCTCGTTGATCAATGCCTTGGTGGGTCAGGAAGTGGCGATTGTCAGTGCCATCCCAGGTACCACGCGTGATGCTTTACACGAGGTCATAAATTTGGAGGGAATTCAGCTGCATATTACGGATACGGCTGGACTCCGAACCCATTCTGATGACCCTATAGAAACCATAGGGATGCGTAAAACGCGTGAAAGGATCGGGTTAGCCGATATTATTGTATGGGTAAGAGATTTAACGCGCCTCAATGACCAGGAGTACGGGCAACTAGACGCTGAGTTGAAGGCTAGTTTTCCAGTGAATATACCTATTTTAGAAGTATGGAATAAAATTGATGTGGTTCCAGCTCCCGGCTTAGGTACTCTCCATATTTCGGCACAAAACCACCTAGGCTTAGAGGCCTTCAAACGGCAGTTGCTCAGCATGGTGGGGTTTGCTGGAACTCCGCAAGAAGGGATGTTTTTAGCCCAAACCAGACACCTTGTGGCGTTGCAAAAAGTAGAAAATCACTTAGTCATAGGAAAACAACATTTTGGCCACAAGAATTTGGAGTTGGTTGCCGAAGAATTGCGTCTTGCTCAAAATCAATTGTCTGAAATAACTGGCGAATTTAATAGTGATCAGTTATTGGGTGAGATTTTTTCACGCTTTTGTATAGGAAAATAACATCAGCACCTTCATTTGCGGCACCCAACCTAAATAGAAAATTTGCTACAATGATTATTATGAACCAATCAGAAGAACTTCCTTATGAACAAGCTATGCTTGAGTTAGAGTCTATTATTTCCAAGATGGAGGACGGTCATTTGCCTATGGACGATATGCTCAACGCCTACAAAAGAGCGGCTGAATTATTGTCTTATTGTAAAAGTAAGGTCGTGCGCCTTGAAGAGCAAGTTAAAATGATCGATAGCACGATTTTACCCACTTGGGACGACGACAATTGAAGGATTATACTCAATGGGAAGAATCCCATAAATCTCTGATAGAAGAGAAACTAAACCAAGTATTGTGGGAATTTCCCAATAATTTACCCTTTTCCGAAGCGCTTCGTTATGCGGTATTGAGTGGTGGGAAAAGGCTTAGAGGTTTGTTGGTTTTGGCAATTTATTGTTCTGCACAAGGTATTGAGGCAGTTGATGCCCATTCTTATGCTTTGCGGTGTGCCGCGGTGGTTGAGTTGATTCATACTTATTCGTTGGTACACGACGATCTGCCTTGTATGGATAACGACATTTTGAGAAGAGGAAAACCGACGGTGCATGTACAATTTGGGGAGGCTAGCGCTGTGTTGGTGGGTGATGCACTTCAAGCTCTGGCGTTTCTTGTATTGTGTGGTGACTCAGAACATTCTAGGGCGAGCCCGGTGGTAAAATTAGGCTGTTTGCAGGCTTTATTAGGAGGGGCTGTGGGGATGGTTTTGGGGCAATATTTAGACATCACCAATCAGCTTTACTATGCGGATCCACGGGATCAAGGTATTCAAGCACAATTAGAAACGATTAACCGCCATAAAACCGCAGACCTTTTTGTTTCTAGCGCACAAATGGGGGTATTGTGCAGTGATTTTTCTGATAAAATTGATCTATTGCAGGTAAAACAGTTTGCGCTGAACTTAGGGCAAGCATTTCAACTGGTGGACGATGTTTTAGATTTTACTTCTAAGGACTCGGTATTGGGAAAATCTGCTGGAAAAGACAAATTAGTCAATAAGTTGACTTTAGGTGGGTATTTAGGTGACCAGCAAGGGTTTGCGTTGGCTGATAAACTGATTACCGAGGCCATTGCTCATTTGCCGAAAATGGGTACGACGCACATCCATTTATTGGTAGCGTTGGCGTATCAAATGATTCAAAGACAGTTCTAACGGTAGTAAGACTGTTGCACCAGAGAGTCACTTTAATACACGGTGCCCTTAATTTACCGATGGTTATACTGTAAAATGACTGCCTTATAGCGCTTCGTCTTGAGTGTACACCCATAAATTTGGCTGGAAGTGTGACCAAGCTCGGCCATTAGGACAGCTCAAGGCGTAACGGTCTTGGTCGCAACCGATCGTGGAGCAACCCTCTTTTTGTTTCTAAGAATTGTAGGCATGGATAAGACATGTTACTAGATAAGATAAACTTTCCTGAAGAACTGCGTCAGCTAAGGCGTGAGGAGTTGGTGTCTTTGTCTCACGAATTACGGGAATTTATTATTTCCAATGTGGCTAGAACCGGCGGACATTTAAGCTCTAACCTAGGTGTGGTTGAGCTGACTTTAGCTATTCATTATGTATTTCAAACGCCTGAAGACTTATTGGTGTGGGATGTCGGGCATCAGTCCTACCCCCACAAAATTCTCACGGGTAGAAAATCTAGGATGCCGAGCTTGCGTCAATGGGGTGGCTTGGCTGGATTTCCTATGCGCACTGAAAGTCACTACGATGCGTTTGGTACCGCTCATTCTTCAACCAGCCTTTCCGCCGCTTTGGGTATGGCGGTGGCGCATAAGTTAGATAACATCCAGCATAAAGAGGTGATAGCCGTCATAGGAGACGGTGCTTTGAGTGCTGGTATGGCTTTCGAAGCTTTGAACAACATCGTTTTGAACTCAGTCAATTTATTGATTATCATCAACGATAACAATATGTCGATTAGTCATCCGGTTGGGGGCATGGAAAGGCATTTAACGAGCCTATTAAAAGGCACACACATTTCCCGCATCAAAGAGTTCGGAAAGTCGGTGTTGTCATTCGCCCCCACTCCCGTTTATGATTTTGCCAAGCTGATGGTGGGGCAAGCTGAGCGCGTGATAGCGCCCCATAATATGTTTCAAAATTTAGGGATCTCTTATTATCCGGCAGTAAACGGGCACAATGTCGAGGAATTGGTGGGTACTCTTGAGCGCCTAAAGTCTATCCGTGGTGTACGCATTTTGCATGTAGTCACCCAAAAAGGCAATGGCTACAAATTATCCGAAACCGATCCTATCACTTACCACGGTCCTGCCAAGTTTGACAGAGATATTGGTATTGTGCCCAATACCACGCCAGCCAAAAGAACTTATAGCCAAATTTTTGGTTATTGGTTGTGCCATACCGCTCAATCTCAGGCTAAGCTGGTGGCCATCACACCGGCCATGTGCGAAGGCTCTGGGATGATCGAATTTGCTGAGCAATACCCTGAAAGATATTTTGATGTTGGCATTGCTGAACAACACGCTCTAACCTTTGCCACAGGTTTGGCTTGCCAAGGATACAAACCTGTATTGGCGATTTATTCAACATTTTTGCAGAGAGCTTATGATCAATTGATACACGACGCGGCCCTGCAAAACTTAAACTTGGTGTTGGCGATAGACCGAGCTGGCATAGTGGGTGCTGATGGTCCTACCCACGCGGGTATATTTGACATGGCTTTTATGCGCTGTGTGCCGAATATAAAAATTGCTTGCCCCGCCAATGCCCTAGAGTGCTATCAATTGTTGAATACGGCTTTTGCCAGCACTGGGATAACAGCCGTGCGCTATCCGCGCGGTGCTGGACATGGGGATTTTCCAATCCATGCTAGGTCTTTGTTGGAAGCCACCCTGCCGATTGGACAGGGGCAATTGTGCCGATCCGGCAAAAATATCGCACTCTTAGCATTTGGCACTATACTGCACAGTTGTTTGCAAGTGGGTGAGGAGCTGGATTTGAGTGTGGCCAATATGCGCTGGGTGAAACCTCTCGACGAGTCTTTGGTCAAGGAATTGGCTCGCACGCATCAAGCCCTTGTTTGTGTGGAAGAATCTACCCGAGCAGACGGGGCTGGTAGCGCGGTGTTGGAATTATTACAAGACTTGCAGATTTATATCCCAGTTTTGTTGCTAGGTATAGGCGATGCGTTTACGGTGCACGGCGATCCGCAAATTATTTTACATCACCTAGGACTGGACGCCGATGGTATCAAAAAGACCATCTTAGAAAAATTTTCTTCTTATTTACACCCATCAAATGGCTAAAAATTTTAACAACTGCATTGCGGTATTGACCGGAGGGGCATCTGGGTTTGGTTTTGAATGCGCCAAAATAGCTCTCAAAAAAGGCATGAAAGTGGTACTCGTTGATGTCCAGCAAGACGCACTAGAATCTGCTCGGCGGCAATTGGCTAGTGATGCTGTTTGGAGTTTTGTTGTCGATGTAGCCAATGCCCAGCAAATGGAGGATTTGGCGCGACAAGTCCGCACAGAAGTTGGCGTGCCAAACTTTGTCTTCAACAACGCCGGGGTGGGCTCCGGGGGGTTGATTTGGGAAAACTCGCTAGCTGACTGGCAATGGGTTTTAGGGGTGAATGTCTGGGGAGTAGTTCATGGAGTCCGTTTGTTTACCCCAATGATGCTTGAAGCCGCCAAAAGTGAACCCGGGTATTGGGGACATATCGTCAATACGGCTAGTATGGCAGGATTGCTGACTCCCCCGAATATGGGGTTTACAATGTCAGTAAACACGCCGTCGTGGCACTCACTGAAACCCTTTACCATGACTTACATTTGGTCACTGACCATATCAGTGCCAGCGTATTGTGCCCCTATTTTGTTCCCACGGGAATCACTTCTAGCCATAGAAATCGCCCCGAATCTTTAGCCAACCAGTCTGCAGACTTGACGGTCAGCCAGCAAGTTGGTCAAGAAATGTCCAATAAAGCGGTGTCTAGTGGTAAAGTAAGTGCTGGTGAAGTGGCCGAACGAGTCTTTTCTGCCATCGACAACGATAGTTTTTACATCTACAGTCATCCTCAAGCGCTGACCAATGTGGCTAGTCGCATGGAGGCGATTGTGGGTATGCAACAACCCCCTGATCCTTTCAAAGATCGACCCGATGTAGGTCAACGCTTGCGTCAAATGCTCAGGCAGGAGGTAAAATGACCCAAAAAGTTGTATTAATAACTGGAGCTAGCCGTGGCATAGGAGCGGCTTGTGCCGTGTTGGCCGCTGAACAAGGTTGGCGTGTGGTGGTCAATTACCAACACCATCAGGCGCGTGCCGAAGAAGTGGTGGCTAAAATCCGTGCACAAGGTGGAAGCGCTCTGGCATTAGCCGCCGATGTCGGTGATGAAGCCCAAGTTCTGGCGCTATACCAACGCATAGACGAAGAATTTGGCGTTTTGCACGCCTTGGTGAACAATGCTGGTGTAGTCGATCAACCGAGCCGAGTCGATGCCCTAACCGCAGAACAACTCGATAGAATGTGGCGTATCAACTTAACGGGTAGTTTTTTGTGTGCTAGAGAGGCGATTAAACGCATGAGCACGCATAGAGGTAAAGCTGGTGGGAGCATCGTGAACATGAGCAGTGCCGCCGCAAGGCTGGGGTCACCCAACTTGTATGTACATTACGCCGCCTCCAAAGGTGCCATCGACACCTTCACCTTAGGGCTTGCCAAAGAAGTGAGTACTGAAGGGATACGGGTGAACGCCATACGCCCAGGACTTATTGATACAGAAATCCATGCCAGTGGAGGTTTGCCCAATCGAGCCTTTGAGTTGGCTCCCCAAGTTCCCATGCAAAGACCCGGTCGTGCTGAGGAAGTCGCCCAAGCTGTTGTTTGGTTGATGAGCGATTCTGCAAGTTATGTAACCGGCGCTCTCTTGGATGTTTCTGGAGGCAGGTGATCCGAGGGCGATGATGCAGAGTTCTTGAGGGTTTTAACAAGATAATCAGAATACATGGGAAACTTTGTCAACCATAATTTAATAAAAGGCGAACACATCGTCTTTGAAACCAAGGATCATTGGATTGTTTTCTTTAGCCTTAAAAGCTTACTCACTTTGTTCATCTCCCCATGGATTGCTCGCTACACCGATGAGTATGTGATTACCAATAAAAGAGTGATTATTAAAAGGGGGTGGATTCGCCAGCAAACCCTAGAAATGAATCTGAACAAAATTGAAAGCGTGCAAGTGGACCGGACGCTTGGCGGGCGTATTCTAGGATACGGTAGCATCAGGCTCATAGGGTCAGGGGGTACGAACGAAGTGTTTCACAATATCAGCCAGGCACTGGAATTTAGAAAGCAATTCCAAGAATCTTTGGCTTGACCCGGCTGGAAGGCTAAGACTGTGAAAGAATCAGCCATGTAGCTAGCTCTACGCGTGGTTGTGGTAAAACCTTAAATTTATATTTTTCAGAGATATAATATGGTGAATTCATGGATGGATGCCATCATTCAAGTGCTCAAGGAGTCAGGGAGACCCATGCACTACAAAGACCTAACCGGGCAAATCTTATCGCGCGGTTACTATCGAACTGATGGTGCAACTCCCGCCGAGTCGGTGAATAGGACCATAAATTCATCCATAAATCGCGATGGAGAGAAATCACCGTTTGTGCGTACTAGCCGTGGTACCTATAGGCTAAGAAACTCACCCATAGCAAGGGGGGCGCCGCTATTCACCAAGCCAAAGGAGTGGCTTGAACCAAAGAGCATGATGAACCAAGAAGACTTTGAAAAGAATAGGGACGAATTTAGAAGACTGGTGGGGTTTTATCGACTGGATTTACCATCGACTAAGGGAGGCGTTAAGCGGTTAAGAAAGTTTACCGGAGATTTACTCCATCTTTTGCATTGGGGATCTAGCGATTATATTGTGAACGATGGAGAGGGTTCAATAAACTGTGTCAAAATGAAAAAGGCCTTAGGGAATTAAAAGAAATAAAGAGGAAGCAATGATCCCAACAAACCCAACCCCAAGACAACTTGTTGTTGGAAAGTTAACTGGAATTTGCCCATTTCAAAAAAACATAAAAGTATAAAAATCGCTTTAATCGAATAAAAAATGGCTATTAAAAAATCGGATCTTTATTCATCTCTCTGGGCATCTTGCGATGAACTGCGCGGCGGTATGGATGCCAGCCAGTACAAGGACTATGTCTTGTTCATGTTGTTCATCAAATACATCTCGGACAAATACGGTGACTCTGATTACTTTGCCTCGCCAGTCACCATTCCGTTCGGAGCCAGCTTCAAGGACATGGTTGCCCTCAAGGGCAAAAGCGATATCGGCGACAAGATCAATACACAGGTCATCCAGCCCCTGATCGACGCCAACACCCGTCTTGCACGCAGTGACTTCCCTGACTTCAACGACCCGAACAAGCTCGGTGAAGGTCAGGCGATGGTGGATCGCCTCAGCAACCTGATCGGCATTTTCCAAAAGCCCGAGTTGGATTTCTCGAAGAACCGTGCCGAGAACGACGACATTCTGGGCGATGCTTACGAATACCTGATGCGGCACTTTGCCTCGCAGAGCGGTAAGAGCAAAGGCCAGTTCTATACGCCATCCGAGGTCAGTCGCATCATGGCCAAGGTCGTGGGCATCTCCCCGGCCAATGCAGTGGCCTCGACCACCGTGTATGACCCCACCTGCGGCTCTGGCTCCTTACTGCTCAAGGTGGCTGCTGAGGCTGGCAAGCACATCACATTGGAAGGGCAGGAAATGGATGTGACCACGGCTGGTCTCGCCCGTATGAACATGATCCTGCACGATTTTCCAACTGCCAACATCCTGCAGGGCAACACGCTGGCCTCGCCGAAGTTCAAGGATGGCCAAAAAGACGGCACAGAAAAGCTGCGTACCTATGACTATGTCGTCGCCAATCCGCCGTTTTCAGACAAGACCTGGAGCACCGGCTTGACTCCTGCCAGCGATGCGCACCAGCGTTTTGCTTGGGGCGAACCGCCGAAAAAGCAAGGCGACTACGCTTACTTACTGCACATCATTCGCTCAATGAAGAGCACCGGAAAAGGCGCCTGCATTCTCCCGCACGGTGTCCTTTTCCGGGGCAATGCCGAGGCCGTCATCCGCGAGAAGTTGGTGCAGTCGGGCATCCTCAAAGGCATCATTGGCCTGCCGGGCAATCTGTTCTACGGCACGGGTATTCCCGCCTGCATCTTGGTGCTGGACAAAGAAAACGCTTCTGCACGCAAAGGCATCTTCATGATCGACGCTTCCAAGGGCTTCATCAAGGACGGTGCCAAGAACCGCCTGCGAGAGCAGGACATTCACAAGATCGTCGATGCCTTCAGCAAGTTGGCAGAGTTGCCACGCTACTCGCGCATGGTGCCGCGGACTGAGATCGCAGACGCCAAGAACGACTACAACCTCAACCTGCCACGCTACATCGACAGCAGTGAACCTGAAGACATCCAGGACATCGATGGCCACTTGCGTGGCGGGATTCCAGAGCGTGACCTGGATGCGTTGGCTGACTACTGGAAGGTGATCCCCGGTGTGCGCAATGCCCTGTTCGCGTCTGCCGGGCGCACAGGTTTCGCCCAGTTGAAACTACCCATCGCCGAGGTGAAGACCACCATCTTTGCACATCCCGAGTTCACGGCATTTAATCAGATAGCCACCCAGGTCTTTGCTGACTGGAAGCAAGCCATCACCCCGCAACTGAAGGGCTTTGCGCATAATGGTCACGGTCATCAACATCCAAAGCAACTGATCGAGGCACTGTCCGAAAATTTGTTGGACCGATTCAAGCCGACACCCCTGGTCAACGCCTACGATGTGTACCAGCACCTCATGGACTACTGGGCCGAGACGATGCAAGACGACTGCTACCTGATCGCCGATGCTGGCTGGCAGGCTGGCGCACAGCCGCGTGAAGTGGTTAAAATCAAAGACGCGAATGGAAAGTTGGTGTGGCCAAAAGAGCCCTTTGATTACACAAAGGGCAAGCGCCGATTCAAATCCGACCTGATTCCTGCGCCCATTTTGATCGCCCGTTATTTCACCGTTGAGCGCTACGCCATTGAAGCGCTGGAGGCACAGCTGGCAGATGTCGAGCAGCAGCTTCAGGAGATAATGGAAGAGAACAGCGGCGAAGAAGGCTTGCTTGCCGAGGTCATCGAAGGCGAAGGCCAAGAGGGTAAAGGCGGGCAGAAGATCACCGCCAAGGCCGTCAAAGCCCGCCTGAAGGAGATTGGCAAAGATCCTGACTACGCCGACGAACGCAAGGCACTGCAAGACTACGCCGCCATGCTTGACCAGCAGACCGATATCAAAGACAAGCTGAAAGCGGCGCAGGACGACCTTGAGTCCAAGCTGGATGCCAAGTACCCCAAGCTGACTAAGGAAGAGATCAAGGCGCTTGTAGTGGATGACAAATGGCTGGCGACCTTGGCCGATGCCGTGCAAGGCGAGCTGGATCGGGTTTCTCAAACCCTCACCAGTCGCATCCGCCAGCTTGCGGAACGCTATGCCACGCCACTGCCGACACTAACAAAAGAGCTCGCAACATTTTCAGCACGGGTGGATGAGCACCTGAAAAAAATGGGGGCGCTATGGAACAGCTAAACACCCGCATCGCTGGGTTGCCGCTTCTGCCACATTTGGGCGACATTGAAACCCGCGCTGTGCTCAAGCAACTGCCCAAAGCCCACGCTGCCTTGGCAGAGCTAAAAGGCGTGGCGGCTTCCATGCCCAATCATAGCATTTTGGTGGGCACTTTGTCGTTGCAAGAAGCCAAAGACAGCTCGGAAATTGAAAACATCATCACTACGCACGATGAGCTTTACCGCAGCAATGCCGCCAAACAATACTTTGTCACACACGCTGCCAAAGAAGTGCATAACTACGCGCAAGCTTTGCGCAACGGTTTTGAAAAGGTCAAAGCCACGCGCTTACTCACGCTCAATACCATTTTGGAGATTCAAGCAGGCATTGAGCAAAACCGTGCTGGTTTTAGAAAACTGCCAGGTACGGCATTAAAAAACGACCGCACAGGCGAGATCATTTACACACCACCCCAGCATCCAGATGAGATTGCGGCTTTGATGCACAACCTAGAGCTGTTTATCAACCAAAATGATCTGTGCGACTGGGATTCATTGACCAAAATGGCGGTGATTCACCACCAATTTGAAAGCATCCACCCCTTTTATGACGGTAATGGACGCACGGGGCGCATCATCAATATTTTGTATTTGGTGCAGCAAGGTTTGCAAGACGTGCCTGTGCTCTACCTCTCCCGTTACATCAGCCGCAACAAAGCCGACTACTACCGCCTGTTGCAAAGCGTGCGCGAAACAGGGCAATGGGAGGAATGGTTGCTGTGGGTGCTACAAGGCATAGAGCAAACCGCCCAACAAACCACGGTGCTCATCAAAGAAATCAAAATCCTGATGCAGCGAATTAAAGAAAAGCTGCGCTCCGAATTGCCGAGAATTTACAGCCAGGATTTGATTAACAACCTGTTTCGCCACCCCTACACCAAAATTGATTTTGTAGCCGAAGAATTATTGGTAACCCGCCAAACCGCCAGCAAATATTTGGATCAACTCACAGCTCTAGGCATCATGAGCAAGCATAAATTGGGCAAGGATCACTATTTTCTAAACATTGCCCTATACACTTGCCTCTATGGTGCGGGTGAACGCATGCAGTTAGGGCAGG
>JASGCH010000234.1 GCA_030054245.1 Gammaproteobacteria bacterium
TGAGTGGTGGAGATTTTTCTAGCGAGCATCTAGTGAACTTAGAAAATATCATAGAATTGTACCATAGCACTTTAACTCCATTGAGGGAATTTATCTTGCCGGGTGGAGTAAGAGCGGCTAGCTTAGCTCATGTTTGTAGAACAATATGCCGGCGTGCGGAACGCTCCTTGGTGGCATTGGGTGAAACGACCCCTATTCCCGATTCAATGAGAATGTATTTGAATCGCTTGAGCGATCTACTATTTATCTTCGCGCGCGTCATCAATCGATCTCAAAATGTGTCAGATGTTTATTGGAAAAATCATCGCACCAAAGCTTGAAACAGTCTTTGGTATGCGATAACTGATAGAGTAGGGGCTATGGTAAAAACGACTGGATGAAATGGTTAAAATATTTCCTAATGAGAAGGGATAAAGTGAAAATAATTAAACCTTTGATGATAGGCTTATTGGGAATTTGGTGGGTGGTTAGTCTCCTTTATTGGGGGGTCATAATTCTTACCAAGTTAGAAGGTACTCAGCGCATTAGTCATCCTTTGGTGTTACCCGACGCCCCGGACTCTGTAGTTTTGACTCGCCTACTGCAAAACCATGTGCCCACACAGACCAGCCTTCCGGTGGTGCTCACTGATAACATCAAGATCCATTTGCTGGGGATTATAGCCAGCAACTCGGGTGAGAGCTTAGCCTTGTTTGAGGTGTCTGGCCAAACTAAAAAAACTTATAAAATTGGTGATATTTTGCCCAGCAGTTCTTTAAAAATTATCAAGATTGAAAAGCAAAAAGTTTCTCTGCGAGATACCCAAGATGGTAAAATTGTTGAGAAAATCTTGGCGTTTGTACCTACGACGAGTACCAACCTTTATCGCTAGCACGGGTCATGGTAGTTTGGTGCAACAGTCTTAAGCGTAGACAAAGACCTAGAAAGTTCGTTGATAAATGTTTCAGGCAACTGAACGCGTAGCTTGATGATCCAAATATTTTTTGCTGAAAGGGTGCGTAATTTGATGGCATCTTTTTCAGTACAAAACCAGTCTAGTTTGGATGACTGGATAGTCAACAAAAGATTTGGGTCCATAGAATGATCTGGCAAAGATTGTGTCTGTACGACATTGAACCCTTGTTGTTTGAGTGCATCAAAAAACAATTCAGGATGGGCTATGCCGGCAAAGGCGGCCACCTTTTTACCCGTCCAAAAGGCTAAGTGTCGAGTTTCTTGCGCTAAATTAGTGGTATTCGGATCTATGGATTTACGAACGACATAAGCGTGAGGGAGATCTATTTCATGGGGGGCGAGAACCCAATACGGGACAGAAAGTTGGTTGAGTGCATTAAGAGGTTGACGAAGTGGACCCGCGGGTAACATCAAGCCATTGCTCCAAGCGTATTCATTGAATACGCAGATGGCTCGATCATATTGGAGAGAAAAATGTTGTAGCCCATCATCGCTGATGATAAGGTCAAGCTCGGGATGTCGATCTAGTAAAAGCATTCCTGCTTGGTAGCGCGTGTGGGCTACTGAAACTGGAACTTGGCATGAGCTGTGTATCAATAGGGGCTCATCACCTACCTCAGAAACCTGACTGGACCCAGTGACCAACTGGGTGGAGGCCAATTTTCGACCATAACCTCTTGAAATAACACCAACTTTTATGCCTAATTTCTGAAAATATTGAACCAGCTCAATGACGATGGGCGTTTTACCTGCACCGCCTACGACCAGATTGCCAACGACAATAACCGGCACAGGAAGTTTTTGAGCTTTGAGAAAGTTACTCGTATAAAGGAATTTATGGAGAGAGGTCGCTAGCGTATAGAGATAAGATGCTGGCAATAACAAAACAGTCAGCCAATTTGGTGTACGCCAGCTTTTTCTAAGGGCGTTGCTAATAAAAAAGCGCATGGTCGGAGCGAAGTGAAGAAAACGGAGGCTTAAGGGTGGACTGCGACCTATCCCATGCCTTGGCACAATATCGGGAGAGCGGTGCCTTTGATGCTAGGGTCTTATGTATAATACTAGCATTTTTATATTATTGAGATCTTTGCACCTACGGCTGATGCCGCCCGGACGAACTGTCAAAGTACAAGGCTTGAGCGGTCGCCCCCAGCGGAATTTACTGGGGTGCAAATGAGCTGGTGGGCGTTCGCTGGTTTCGCATATTGAGTATATGCGAAACCAGCGAGCGGAAGCACAATGGATAGCGCAACGAACTACGGAACATACATAACGCAGTAATTTGGCAGTGCAGTCAGCGGCATAGCCATCGGTGCAAAGGTCTCTTGTATAAAATTATCTATTGTGCTATTATCAAAATTTCCCAAAGACGGACCATGCCTATACCTTACTGGCCAGAAATTTTAGCTGAACTCGATGCCTTCTTCCCTCATCGCATTTCTATAGCCTAATTTCACTTTGACACAGTTTATTGAACACTCTCATCATTTTTTAATCGATTGACGCAATATAGTTATTTGGTCGTCTGATAATTTGGTGTATTTTTTGATTTTATCATCTACTTCCCCTTCCAAAATCATTGCTCTGGCGATCTCTTCCTTCCCTTCGATCCTCCCTTCTATTTTTCCCTCTACCTTCCCTTCGTCTCTGATAATCTCTACCATGGCTT
>JASGCH010000235.1 GCA_030054245.1 Gammaproteobacteria bacterium
CATGCTAGATTTTAATATATGGACATTTAACAGCCGGGTGTTTCCCCTTATAGAATCGTTAAATGTCCAACAAGGTGACAGAGTAAGGGTGCGTGTAGGCAATTTAACCATGACCAATCACCCCATTCATATTCATGGGCATGAATTTGAAGTGACTGGGACTGATGGAGGTCCCGTCCCCCTAGCCGCCCGTTGGCCAGAAGTGACCACGGATATAGCGGTAGGGCAAATGCGTCAATTGGAGTTTATGGCCAATGAATTGGGAGATTGGGCCATGCATTGCCATAAAAGTCACCACACTATGAACGCCATGGGACATGACTTCCCTACCCTGATAGGGGTTGATCAAGAAGGAGTAGATGAAAGTATTCAAGAATTATTGCCAGATTACGCGGCTATGGGGGGCAATGGTATGGGGGAAATGGAACGGATGCGTATGTCACTCCCAGAAAATACGGTACCCATGATGGATGGTGAGGGACCTTATGGTCCCATAGGGATGGGTGGAATGTTTACGGTATTAAAAGTACGCAAAAAGTATTCTTATACCGATAATCGCGACAGTGGTTGGTTTGAACAAGAAGAGGGCACGCGAGCTGACGAATGTCTGGTTGAACGAGCACCAGAGCTTCACCGCAAGGTTGAAAATGTGAAAATCTCACGCGAATTTAAAGCCATAAAACCTGTTCAAGGTCATGGAGGGCACGGTAGTCATGGGAAATGAGGAGGCATTGGTAGCATCGGTTCATCCACCCTCCAATCCAAAGTGGGTATTTCTCGCTTATTTATTTTTTGCATATTGACGATTTTGAACTTAGCATCGATGCATTGAAGTCGTGGTCTTAGCTTTTGATAGATGTCTGCCATATCCATAGCGTTGTTATTTTGTTCAATATGAAAAACGAGGTGTAAACCACCACAATCTAGCACATCCTTTGCTAACGATCGTTCACAGTTGATCGTTGCATGCAGTTTTGCAGGTAACAGCATAGCAAAGACTGTTGCACCATCGGCTGGTGCCGCTCGGTGAGCTGTCATAATTACAAGGCTTGAGCGCCCCACGCAACCAGCGGAATTTACTGGGGTGTAAATGAGCTGGTGAGTACCGCATAACGCAGTAATTTGGCAGTGTAACCGGTTGTGCAACAGTCTTTAGCAAGGGTATCATATACCTTTTGGGCCAGTTGTTTAGGTAAATCGCTGGGTTTTGCCGCTTGTGGGTGGCGATAATCTTTGACTTCTATCAAAAAAGCTGTTTTCTCTGGTGATACGGCAATTACATCCACTGCCTTGACGCCTTGGCCACTAACATGGCGATAGAACTTCCATTGATCATATCGACCGACTTGCCAGTTTGCTGGAAATTGAAAATACAGTTTTTCAACTTGAACTACCACTTCAGACCTTACCGAATTTTCCATTTTTATACCCCCATATCAATATAGCGGTCAGACTGTTGTAGGCTTTCTTCTAAAGCCGTAATGTTACCAATACCATCCAAAGTATGGTCTGCTTTTACTGTGACGCCTCCAGTGACCGAGTCATGTAGTCCAAAATAATGTGGTTGCAAATCCTTATTCCCATGCGCCAAAATTTCTATTTCCCGTAAAAGAAACAAACTGTGGGTGGCAATAAATACTTGTATGCCTTGTGCACTCAAATCAGCTAAGGTTTTGGCTATTTGTTTGATCAAACGAGAGTTCAGATTAGCTTCTGGTTCATCCCAAAACAGATAGCTCTTGTTTTGTAGGGATCCATTGGCGATAAGATACGCCAACATAGCAAACTTACGCAACCCCTCAGCCACCAGAGGCATTTCTAGAGAGGCTCCGTTTTTTTGGCGAATATAAAAACGCCCGTTCTTATCCAAGAGAATTTTTCCCTTCATGGCATCTTCTAAAGGGTTGCATAACTTACCGATAATTTCTTCCCGAGCCCCCCGTTTTAATGGGTTACCGAGCAATAGGCAAGTGTCATACCATATTTCTTCAAACTCCAATATATGTGCGTTATAAACAGATGCAAAATTGGGATAAATAGTAAGTAGTTCGCGCGTGGGAATGTAAATCGGTGGGATATGGGATGAACTGCTAGGGGATTTAACTAGTTTCACACCCGTTTTAGTGTTGTTGGCAAAACTAAACTCCAACGCAGTTGAATCAAAGGTTAAAGATACTTTACAGCGTTTTTTTCCTGGCTGCCGGGTGGCCAATCTACCCACGCTTTCTGGCTTAAATATATTTTTTAATTTGGTTACCAACCTCTTTTCTAATGAAGAATTGGATTCGCGATAATTGGACATTAGTAGTGAATACAGCAATTTAAGCAGATGAGTTTTGCCTGTTCCATTTTCTCCAATGAACACATTGAGCGTTGAACTAAAGCATAATTGCGCTTGATGAAATACTGTAAAATTCTCAATATCTAGTTGATTGAGCATGGATTAATCCTGAATCAGTGAATGATGCAATGTGGTTGATTGCAAATTTGTGTTAAAACTGAGGTTTTATTGGAGTGATGCGATAAGAAAAAGGCTTTTTGGGGTATTTTATGGCAACATTAGTTCCAGAGTAAATTACCTAAATATCTACTCGGTAGCAAGGTAAACAAGCCC
>JASGCH010000027.1 GCA_030054245.1 Gammaproteobacteria bacterium
TTGACTCTTAACAACAACCGATCTTCACTGACTTCGTAAGACAATGAAATTTGATTAATATGCAAATCTGCCATAATGTGCTCCCAATGGTTCAAAACAATTGATTATAACATGAGAAAGACTGTTACACCATCATGGTATAAATGCTAGATGTCTTAAAATTTATTTTTGTACTTGTGCTTGAAATAGTTCAATCAGCCTCTAATTGCTAAAGTAACAAATATATACCTTATTTATTTGATATACATAGAAAATTATGAATCTTGAAAAATGCACCACTAAATTTCGCGAAGCCCTAGATAAAGCCTCAAACTTAGCGCGCGACCGAAAACACGCCTATATTGAACCCCAACACATCACCGTCGCTCTTTTAACTGATCCTGATGGTCCCAGAAATTTATTGCGGCACGCGGGGGCTAATGTCGAGGGTATTTTGAAAGGCTCTGAAGATATTCTGCAGAAATTACCAATAGTTGACAGCGACAGCAAAGTGATTGTTGCAAAAACAACCTATAACATTCTCCATGCTTGCGAAAAAATTGCTACGGACAGAGGAGAAAAATTTATCGCCAGTGAGATCTACTTTTTAGCTTTGTTTGACAAGTCTAGCACCGATGCCGAACTATTCAAGTCCCATGGGTTAACCCTTGCCAAATTAAAATCTTCCATAGAAGATATTCGTGGTGGTGAAGCCGTGGACAACCCAGAAGCTGAAAGCATGAGACAATCTTTAAGTAAATATTGTATGGATTTGACTGAACGAGCGAAAAATGGTAAGTTAGACCCAGTCATTGGTCGAGATGATGAAATCCGTCGAGCCATTCAAATTTTACAAAGAAGGAGCAAAAACAATCCGGTGCTAATTGGAGAGCCAGGAGTCGGAAAAACGGCTGTCGTAGAAGGTCTAGCGCAACGCATTGTTACCGGAGAAGTGCCAGATTCTTTAAAAAACAAAAAGATCCTAGCTTTAGATTTGGCATCTTTGTTGGCCGGTGCAAAATTTAGGGGTGAATTTGAAGAGCGGTTAAAATCGGTTTTACGCGCCATCGCCAAAGATTCTAACCATATCATCCTATTTATCGACGAAATACATACCATGGTGGGGGCTGGAAAAGCCGAGGGAGCCATCGACGCTGGCAATATGTTAAAACCCGCTTTAGCCAGAGGTGAACTACATTGTCTAGGGGCAACCACACTCAACGAGTACCGTAAGTATTTGGAAAAAGACGCCGCACTAGAACGCCGGTTTCAAAAAATTATTGTCGATGAGCCCAGCGTGGAGGCTACCATTGCTATTTTGCGTGGGTTACAAGAGAAATACGAGGTTCATCATGGAGTTCAAATCACTGATCCGGCGATTATCGCCGCGGCTGAATTGTCCAACCGTTATATTACCGATCGCTTCCTTCCAGATAAAGCCATCGATTTGATCGACGAAGCCGCGTCCAAAATAAAAATTGAGATAGATTCTAAACCTGAAGTGATGGATAAATTGGAGCGACGAGTCGTACAACTAAAAATCGAAAGAGAAGCCGTCAAACGGGAAACCGATGAAGGTTCTATCAAGCGCTTACAACTCATCAACGAAGAAATCCACAAACTTGAATCCGAATACGCCGATTTGTCTGAGATTTGGACGAAAGAAAAAGCTTTGGCCCTAGGTAGTGCCAAGATAAAGGAAGAAATCGATGCTTTAAAATTTCAGATCGAGGAATACACCCGGCAGGGCGATTTTAACAAGGCCGCCGAATTGCGCTACGGAAAAATGCCTAGCTTAGAAAAGCAACTAAAAGATGCCACTGAGATCGAAAGTGATAGCAACCCAGCTAGTAGCAGACCTAAACTTTTACGCACCCAAGTAGGGGTTGAGGAAATAGCCCAAATCGTGGCGTTGACTACAGGCATTCCAGTTGCCAAACTCATGCAAGGCGAAAGGGAAAAGCTTTTAAATATAGAAGTCAAGCTACACGAAAGAGTGGTGGGTCAAGACGAGGCTATTGAAGCCGTTGCCAATGCTATAAGGCGTGCGCGAGCAGGCCTTGGAGATCCATTGCGTCCACTAGGATCATTTTTATTTGTGGGTCCAACAGGAGTAGGCAAAACCGAACTTTGTAAAGCTTTGGCTGGATTTTTATTTGATAGCGAATCGCACATCGTTCGCATAGATATGAGTGAATATATGGAAAAACACTCGGTCAGCCGGCTCATTGGCGCCCCTCCAGGCTATGTGGGCTACGAAGAAGGTGGATTTTTAACAGAAGTCGTCCGCAGAAAACCGTACTGCGTCGTACTTTTGGATGAAATTGAAAAGGCCCACAAAGAGGTCTTTAATATACTACTGCAAGTTTTAGATGATGGGCACCTGACCGACAATCAAGGGCGCAAAGTCAACTTCAAAAATACCATCATCGTCATGACTTCGAACATAGGCTCGCACACCATTTCGGAATTAGGCGCCGACGGCCGAACTTATGATGAAATCAAAGAGGTGATTAGGGACGAGCTCAAAGGCCATTTTAGACCTGAATTTCTCAATCGCATTGACGAAACCGTGGTATTCCATCAATTGACCGCCGACAACATTGCCGAAATTGCCGGTATCCAACTCAAAATTTTAACCCAGAGGCTGGAAAAAATCGATTTAACCTTAACCTTCACGGCGACAGCCTTACAAGAATTGGCGAAAGTAAGCTTTGACCCCATATTTGGTGCTAGACCCTTGAAAAGGGCTTTACAGCAACACATTGAAAATCCTCTATCAAAACTGATTCTTTCAGGACATTTTCTTCCCAAAGACAGTATCCAAATTAGCTCTGACCCGATTCAAAGCCCAGGGGTGTTTTATTACTCTACCCAACGCGAAAAACAAGCTAGACCTTTGTGACCGCTCCACAATATGGATGTCCTTGCACCATTGGTTTCAAAGATGACTTCACTGCCAAGTTAGTGGCAAAGCCGTAAGTGCAACAGCCTTAACTTTTTTATGCTAAAATGATGGACTAAAGATTGCTTTAACGAAATTCATATATGAGCGAAAAGAAATCCATTCTTGTGATCGGTGCTGGTGATGCCACTGGCGGTGCGATTGCCCGACGATTTGCACGAGAAGGTTATATTGCCTGCGTTACTCGACGAAGCGAAGAAAAACTTCAGCCCCTTGTCGCAGACATCCGCAACAACGGCGGCGAGGCTTATGGATTTGGCAGTGATGCACGCAAGGAGGAGGAAATGATTTCTCTCATCGCCAAGATCGAGAGAGACATTGCACCGATTGAAGTCGCAGTATTCAACATCGGTGCCAATGTGCGCTTCTCCATTACTGAAACGACTTCAAGAGTGTACCAAAAGGTCTGGGAAATGGCTTGCTTCTCTGGTTTTTTAATGGGTCGTGAGGTTGCAAAAGTAATGCTACCACGAGGCCGAGGCACCATTCTTTTTACCGGTGCGACCGCAAGCCTGAGAGGTAGTGATGGCTTTGCCGCTTTTGCAGGTGCCAAGCATGCTTTACGCGCACTCTCTCAGAGCATGGCACGCGAGCTTTGGCCCAAAGGCATCCATGTTGCGCACCCAGTTATCGACGGTGCCATTGACACCGAGTTCATTCGCACCAACTTTCCAGAACGCTACCAGCTGAAAGATCAGCTTGGCATTTTGAACCCAAACAGCATCGCAGAAGTTTACTGGCAAATACACCAACAACCGCGTGATTCGTGGACACATGAAACAGAACTTCGCCCATGGATGGAACGCTGGTAATTTTTAAAGGGGTTCAACCATACATCCAATCTTAACGAAACCACCTTATGAACAACCCTTCAGTTCAATTTATGTTCGACTTCGGAAGTCCCAATACTTACTTTTGCCACAAAGTTATCCCAGACATCGAAGCAAGAACGGGCGCTACTTTTGAATATGTGCCTATCCTATTGGGTGGACTTTTTAAGCTTGCCAATAACCGTTCACCTATGGAAGCATTTGCCGGCATTCCAAACAAGCAAGCCTACGACAAGCTGGAAATACAACGCTTCATTGCAAAGCATCGGCTTGTTCAGTTTCGATTCAACCCATTCTTCCCGGTCAACACGCTACAACTGATGCGCGGTGCTGTCGCGGCACAAAAGCTTGGCCATTTTAAGCCCTATATTGATGCGATGTATGTGGCCATGTGGGAACAAGGCAGAAATATGAATGATCTGAGTGAAATCGGAGAAGTCCTCACAACAGCGGGAATTGATAAAGTTGCATTACTTGAGGCGTCACAACACGCGGATGTAAAAAGCAGTCTTGTGGCCTATACTCAATCAGCCTTTGATCGCGGAGCATTTGGCTCCCCTACATTTTTTGTCAACCATGAAATTTTCTTTGGTAAAGATCGGTTAAGGGAAGTTGAGGAGGCCATCCTAGCGCAATCTCAATCTAAATAAACCGAAATTTAGACTGACTAACCTGATTAGCGATCTTTGCACTAGAGAAGCAGTGTTTCTTCAAACTGAGTACAATCGGTATGATTCAAATGGAGGTTTTGAACTTGCTAAGTTCAGAGGGTTTGAGCAGAAACCCATATCAATAGTTAGATCCCCCCTTCAGAGCATAACTTTCTTAAGACTGTTGCACAACCTCGACGGGCTACCAAAGTACAAGGCAAGACTATTGCACCATCGGCTGGTGCCGCTCGGTGAGCTGTCATAATTACAAGGCTTCCGCGTAGGTCCCCAACGGAATTTACTCAAATGATCATGGTGGGTGCTCCCAGTCTCGCATATTGAGTATATGCGAGACTGGGAGCGGAAGCGCAATGGATAGCGCAACGAACTTAAGTACATACATAACGCATTAATGGGGCAGTGTACCCGCGGCACCAACTGATGCTGCAAAAGTCTTATTTCTATTGATAACCTATTTAAAAATTTATTTTGAAATAGGTAAAATTTTAATCATAATCTATTGTAGAATACCTAAATTGTGAGCCCAGTAGTCCCATCTGCTCAATGATCAACTCAATTTTATTCACCACCCTTCATCGGATTTTAACTTCATCACCCATTTCGCTCCAACCATGCCCCAATCGACTCAACCCAAGTATAGTCAGCGTGTTTGTGCGTGTTTTACAATCGTGGGAAAGTTTTTTGCTCATACTCGAATTATAGGAAGTCTCACTGGTTGAGTGACTTCTATGGGTGAGTGCCCCAAGTCATAGGTTTATAGCGAATGTAAAATTTTTAAGGATTCATAACCCATTTTTTTACCAAAGGAGCATACATGATGTCATACAAACCCAGCCTCAAAACCAAGAGTCTCCCCCTATATGCCACTTTAGTGCTTGGCCTGTTGGGTTGTGGGAGTAGCAATACCCAATCCACTTATTCGGCTCAAATTGAGCGAACCACGCATGGCATAGCGCATGTAACCGCCAGTACTATCAAGAATGCGGCTTATGGCGTAGGCTACGCTTTTGCTCAAGATAACTTTTGCACCTTGGCTGAAAAAATTCTCCAAGTCAATGGCGAGTATGCCAAGTATTTTGGGGCAAATGCCTTGGTCATAGTTGGCTCCTCAGCCACGCCCAACATCACGGCATTGAGCTCGGATTTCTTCCACCGTGCGACCTACGACAAGGCACAGATCACCACGCTGTGGGAACAGGCTAATGCCGAGACCCGCAACATGGCCGAAGGCTATGTTGCGGGGGTCAATCGCTACCTCAGCAACACTGGCAAAGCCAATTTACCTACGGCCTGTCGCAATGCCACTTGGGTACGGCCAATTACACCATCTGACATCTATCTGTGGTGGAGTTCCATCGCCACCATTGCTGCTTCGCAGGCCTTTGCCCAAGCCATCGCCGATGGCTACCAAATACCAGCCACTCCCGTGGCCAATGCCAAAAGTCAGTCTGCACCAGTTCAGCTGGCAAAATGGAAGCCAGACTCCACCACAAAATTGGCTCTGACTCAACTCGCAGAGCGTCAACAAAATGCCGCCAGCAATGGCTGGGCTTTTGGTGCAGACACCAGTGCCAATGGCAAGGGTGCACTGCTGACCAATCCGCATTGGCCTTGGACAGGCATGAATAAGTTCTACCAAGCCCATATCACGGTCCCAGGTAGCTATGATGCCATGGGTGTCACCTACGCCGGTGCCCCTTTCATTTTGATTGGCTTTAACAAGAGCTTCGGCTGGACTCATACCGTATCTACCGGACCGCGTTTTATAATTCGCCGATTGAGCCTAGTCACTGGCACCCCCACCAGCTACACCTTAGATGGCGTATCCAAGGCCATGACCAGCAAAAGCATCACCGTAGAGGTTAAAGACAGCCCGGCTCAGACCCGTACCTACTACAGCACCGAATTTGGTCCACTGCTACAAATTTCCCCACAACTAGGTTGGAGTGCCACCAGTGCCTATGCCTTGACCGATATCAACATGGTCAACAACCGTATCGGTGAACAATGGATGGCTCTGGGTCGATCCACTACCATCGAGGAGGCCAAACAAACATTGGGCAGTATCTTGGGTATCAATCTGGTCAACACCATCATGATCGACTCCACAGGTAAAGCGGCATACGCCGACTACAGCACCAAGCCAAACCTGAGCGATGAGAAACTATCTGGCAACTGCGCCATCGCCATACCTGGCTTGTTTCCAGTCATGGACGGATCGCGCGCCGCTTGTGGTGCCGATGTTGATGTCAGCACCCGCCAACCTGGCCTATTACCGGTGGACAAATTGCCCTTTCTAAGCCGTAGCGACTATGTAGCCAATGCCAATAACAGCTTTTGGCTAACCAACCCCACCGCCCCGATCACCAATTTGCCCCGTATCAATGGCAACAATGGCGTTTTCATTTCAGATATCGGCTTTCGCCCGCGCATGAACTTAATCACCATCGCTGATCGTCTAGCAGGTCGCGATGGCCTCAGTGGTACCAAGATAGACAATGCCACCATGCAAGCTATGCTCATCGGTAGCAACGCCGTGCCCACAGCTGGCAATCGCGGCATGGTAGCCGAACTGATGATGCCAACAGTCAAGACGCTCTGCCAAGAGTCCTCTAGCGTAACCATGCCCGATACTACCAGCCAAAACATCAGTGCCGTGTGCAGTACCTTGGCTAGTTGGGATCAGCGCTACCATCCCCAGTCAGTAGGCACCCATGTATTTCGTGAGTTCTATGTCGCGGCCAGTGCGATGCCAAGTCTCTGGAAAACACCCTTTAGTTCTGCGGATCCCGTAAATACGCCCCGCGACCCCAATGTAGAAAATGCGGCCGTGAAGCTCGGACTACAGCAGGCACTTGGTACCGCGGCTCGGCGCTTAGCCAGCTTTAATATCACGCCCCAAACCCCATGGGGGCAATTGTACTATGCAGATGTAAAAGGCGTGAAGATCGGAGTCGGCGGGGGGGGGAATGCAGAGGGCACACCCAACCAAATTCATGGAGCAATCAACAACTTGGCACTTGGAGGTTATCCCGCCATCACTGGGGGGTCTAGCTATGTCTCCACCATGCAGTTTGGCGCCAATGGTCCGGAGGTTGATGCGGTGCTGATCCCCGGACAATCAACCGACCCCGCATCGGCTTATTACTACGACCAGTTGCAACAGCTCTGGACCCAGCGTAAATGGTTGCGCCTACCCTTCACACCGGCAGAAATTCGTGCTGATGTGAACTATAAAACCATGACCGTGGCGGAGTAAGTTTGCGGTGAAACCGGCGAACGCTAGGATCGCAGGCTTCACCACAAACTTTTAAGGAGCCCCAAATGCTCGATCACAGGAAAACCACAAACTTTTAAGGAACCCCAAATGCTCGATCACATGACATTCAGAGTGAGCGATATCGCTCGTACCAAAGCGTTTTACCACGCAGTGTTAGCCACTATCGGTTACAGCCTAGGTTTAGAAAGCAGTTATGAAGGTATGAATATACTGGGATTTTCTCACCCAGACGCAAACGAACCAGACGGAAAAAAATTCGATGTTTGGTTCGTAGACGGCACATCACCTTACGGTAATGCTTCTGCCACCACCAGTTGTCATCTATGCTGGCGTGCCAAGAGTCGTGCAGAAGTTGACGCGTTTTATAAGGCCGCCATGGCCCATGGAGGCAAAGACTACGGTGCACCAGGACTACGCCCGCACTATCACGCCAACTATTACGGAGCGTTTGTGATTGACCCAGAAGGCAACAACATTGAGGCCGTGTGCCACCTACCCGAATAAATTCAAACTGTCTAACTATGATCTAAGTCATTGATGCCAATTGGAATAGGATCAACATGGAATTTTTCACACAGCTTCAGGAAAATGAGTATATCCAAACCTCTCATTTTATGCTATACTCGTTTGAGTCATCAAAAATATTATTTATTCGTTTTTTGGCATCTTTTAGGATGGAGGGAGTATGTGGTCAAAATTCAGCAAATTTATCAAAGGGATATTGGCATTGTCTGAACAGGAAATGAACGACATCTCGGAAATGGGAGAAATGTACCGAAAGTACCCCTCCATGAGAGTGACTGAACGAGGAAGGATATCCATAGACCCTAAAGATATATTTGCAGATATAGATAGAAATGAGAAGAGGAAGCTGGAGGAGAAGCTTCAGAAGCAAAATTTGGATCCTACTAAGAAGCTGATGGACAGCTAATTTTCTATGGGTGTCCTCTTCATTTTGCCCGTTCTGGTTAGTGGCTTTTTGTATTGCACCCACCACCCAGAACAAAAACTCAGGATACACCGATACGGTGGACCATTTTTATATATCACAAGTGCCTATTTTTACTGTGTGGGTGTTTGCATCTTTTAGGATGGAGGGATTATGTGGTCAAAATTCAGCAAATTTATCAAAGGGATATTGGCATTGTCTGAACAGGAAATGAACGACATCTCGGAAATGGGAGAAATGTACCGAAAGTACCCCTCCATGAGAGTGACTGAACGAGGAAGGATATCCATAGACCCTAAAGATATATTTGCAGATATAGATAGAAATGAGAAGAGGAAGCTGGAGGAGAAGCTTCAGAAGCAAAATTTGGATCCTACTAAGAAGCTGATGGACAGCTAATTTTCTATGGGTGTCCTCTTCATTTTGCCCGTTCTGGTTAGTGGCTTTTTGTATTGCACCCACCACCCAGAACAAAAACTCAGGATGCACCGATACGGTGGACAATTTTTATATATCCAAAGTGCCTATTTTGGATTGGTCTTACTTTTTTGGTCGATCCTAATCCATCTGGCTCTATTTTGGCTATTCACTTTACCCTCTGACTTATTCCATTTTTCATTGGGAAAAATTTATCCTCTGATAATCAAGAATTGCTTGGGTTACCTAGTTTCGATCGATAGTTTGGATAATACAACGGCTCATCAAGTGTCGTGGTTATTCATCCTCAGTGTTACCATGATTCTCCTAGGTCAGTTTATCGAACCTATTTTCTTTAAGTCTAAATACCTAAAAAGTCAAATCTATCAAAACATCTATCCCGATAAAAAATACCCCCATGGTAGCTTCAGGGCTAATATAGAAATGTTAATGCGCAAAAAATTTTTTTCAGACAGCCCATTAGCTACCATTTTATTTGAGTCTATGAGGAAAGGCGATGAGCTCATGCTGTCTATGAATGATAGGAAAGTGTATGTGGGCAGAGTCTGTGGTATGGGGCATCCCAACAAAAACACTGGGGCAGACCAAGAAATTGGGTTTATCCGGACTAAGAGTGGCTACAGAGACAAAGATCATTTAAATATTGAGTTTACCACTAACTACAGAGACAAGGCGCATTTAAAAAATCTCGATAAGCGCGAAAATTTTATCATCGTGTTAAAGCAAGAAAATATAGTTTCCGCTACCTACTTTGAAGAAAATATTTCTCAAGTATTTCAAGAACCCAAAGACAGCCCGCCAAATGAATCCACACTGATCGTATGAACCATGCCCAAAATATTTATTGATGGTGAATCGGGTACCACAGGTCTCCAAATTGCTCAACAACTTGCTCAATCGGCAGATTTTCAAGTACTCAGTTTACCAGCCACAGACCGAAAAGATGTCGCTCATAAATTGCGTATTTTTGAGCAAGTTGATGCGGTTCTGTTGTGTTTACCTGACGCCGCGGCCAAAGAAACCGTGGCGTTGATAGACAGTATGGTGGGGAAAAAACCGCGCATTTTGGACGCGTCTACCGCTCACCGAACGGCAGAATCTTGGGTCTATGGATACCCTGAGTTGAATGCCACCCAAGTTCAAAAAATTGCTCAAGCCGAGCGCGTCAGTAATCCAGGTTGTTATGCCACAGGTGCCATCGCTTTATTGTATCCTTTGCTCAGTCAAGGACTGTTATCGCCCACGACTCCATTGGTCATTTCTGCGGTCAGCGGGTATTCTGGAGGAGGCAAAAGCATGATTGCCGATTTTGAGTCTGGGCAGACGGCTGGTTTTGAAATTTACTCACTAGGCAAAACCCACAAACACATCAAAGAAATTATGTATATCAGTGGCTTAAGCGTACAGCCGCATTTTTTACCTTCGGTTGGCAATTTTCTTCAGGGTATGTTGGTACAAATTCCTTTAAATGTAGCTGAGTTACCTCATCGCATCATGAAAGATCAGATAGAAACCGCGCTTAGACACCATTATGCTCAATCCAAATTTGTCAAGGTCTGCTCAGCACCCGTAGATGGGCGACTTAACGCCACAGAGGTGGTAAACACCAATAGTATGCACCTATATGTGTGCCACATTGAAGGCACCCATTTACTAAACTTGGTGGCTTGTTTGGACAATTTGGGCAAAGGGGCCAGTCGCGCGGCTATGCAGAACTTGCATCTGATGTTTGAGTTAGACTATGCCTAAAAAAGACTGTTGCACCCGCGATGACACCGAGGATACTAGGGTGGTTAGCTTGCCCGATCTCCACAAGCCTTATAATAACAAGATTGCGACCCTCCGACTCACCGTGGCGCCACGGTCTGATCAATGGTCAAGGCTAGTCACTTGTTTTTATCTTAACTTGTTCTATTATGCAACCTTCTGAACCTTCTCATGAAGACCACGACCTATATGCTGGGCAATATGAATTTGCTGAATACGATGTCGTGATTGTCGGGGCTGGTCCTGCCGGCTTGGCCACGGCGATTCACCTCAAACAATTGGCAAAACTACAAAATATTGAAATTTCAGTGGTGGTGTTGGAAAAAGCCAGCGAAGTAGGGGCGCACATATTGTCTGGTGCCATCATGGATATGCGCGCTATGAACGAATTGTTGCCCAATTGGCAACAGCTCAAAGCCCCTATTCAGCAGACCGTTACCAGCGATATTTTTGTGTTTCTACACGAAACCGGCGCTACCAAAGTACCAAATTTTCTTTTGCCCCCGAATTTTCACAATGAGGGCAATTACATCATTAGCCTCAGTCAAGTTACCCGTTGGTTGGCCGACCAAGCCACGGCTTTAGGGGTGGATATTTTCCCGGGCTTTGCCGCTAGCCAGATTTTGTACCAAAATGGTGCGGTTGT
>JASGCH010000236.1 GCA_030054245.1 Gammaproteobacteria bacterium
CAGTTTGTGGTGCTTCCCGGTGAAGCAGGCGAGCTAGGTATTTACCCTCGTCATACTCCTCTGATGACCCGCATTAAACCGGGTGCGCTACGCATTACGCTTGAAAACGGCGAAGAAGAGCACATTTTTGTCGCCGGTGGAATTTTGGAAATACAACCAGATGGCGTGACTGTTTTGTCCGATACCGCGGTAAGAGGTAAAGATTTGGACGAGGCACGCGTGCTAGAAGCTCAACAAATTGCCCAAGACGCTTTAAATCAAGCACAAAGCGAAATCGATATTGCCAGAGCACAGTCCGAATTGGCGGTAATGGCGGCACAATTGTCGGCTATACAGAAATTGAGAAAGAAGAGATAACACTCTCTATTAGGTTGATGGGTAACACCACTATGAACCCGCTTTCAATGGAGAATGACGAACCCACAAGACTTTGAGAAGAATAGGGACGAATTTAGAAGACAAGACTGTTGCACCATCGGCTGGTGCAACAGTCTTGAGATGAAGAGCGACAATCTCGGGAAGCAAATGCAATCCTTGTGGTCAATCAAGCCGATTGCTAGGCGTGCAAAGCGTTTTGGCAAACATCCTATGCAAAAACCGGAGGCTTGGCTCGACCGTATTATTCGTGCGTCGTCAAATCTTGGCGATTTAGTACTCGATCCGTTTTGTGGTAGTGGTACAACTGGAGGACTCTGGGAGGACTCTGTGCCCGCCTTCAACGGCGCTTTGTAGGTTTTGATATTGAAGAAAATGATCTTGACCTTGCGGTCAAGTGAATTGGCGATGAACTTTGAGATCATCATCCAAAAGACTGTTGCACCGTGAGCTGTCAAAGTACAAGGCTTGCGCACAGCGCCCCCAGCGAAATCGAAGAAGATGATCATTCTCTGGTGGGCCAAGGGTGGCGCCTAACCGCAGTAATTTACAGTGCAACTGGAGGGGCTTTTGTCTTAGTTATGCTTCTATGTTAGACAATACATAACTGATTCTTTCTCTACCATTTTTAAATAAAATCTTTGCCTCTGTCAAAACAACTTTACAAGATTTATTAAAATAAGTAGTGTTGAAATCAATTACCTGTTCCTCTTTTAAGGTTTCATCCATTTTTCCAGTAATAGGATTATCATTCTCATCCACAAAATCAAACTTCCAAGATTTTAATAAAATTCCTTTTAAGATTCCATGGACCGTTTTGACAGTTTCGGTTGTTATTGTGCCAGAAACTCTTTCGTAGGCACTTTTTACTTCTTGTGGATTCAATGCACATCGAATTCCGCCAGATTCAATGGTAACTCCTGCTTCGTCATCAGAGATGACTTTTAAAAAATCTTTTAAGCTTTGGATGGTTCTTGAGGTGGCTCCATCTAATTCCACAGCAAAATCTTCGTCGCTTTTTGAAGAAGATGCAATCAGCTTGGTGATATGAGAAAGTGCATCAGACATTTGATTGTCTTCAAATAAATCACTGCTTTCTAATTTTGACAGTTCAATGCCAAATGAACCTTTTGGTAATGCGGTTAAAAATAATTTTGATTCACCTTGTTTATTCATTTGTCCTCTTGTACCCACTTTGGTATGTGACTTATGTGCAAATTCAGCTGTTACCATATTTTGAAATGGAACCGTAACTTTTCCAATAAATGAAGCATCAATGCCTACAGACCCTTTGACAGGATTGCCATTGAACAATAGAACTACTCTGTTATCTTTGGTGTCTACAGGTATTTTTTCTAATTGTTCTAACCATTGTTTTTCTTTTTGTTGTAAAGAAGAATACATAATGGGATGTTCGCCAACAATTCCCAACATTTTCTGCGTTTGCAACAACTGCACCATGATATATTCTCTGTTTCTGCGACTTATCATATTATAAATTTTTTAAGTATTGTAAAGCGTCAGCATCGACTGCTACTGTGTTTAATGGTACTTGCAGAATCCCTTTCCAAACAGCATCTCTATTGTGTGAAAATAATTGAATCCAGTATGCTGAGTACGCGACGGTAATCATTGGACAATAGCTGGCATCGAAAGGATAATGGTCTAATTTATACTGTAATTTGGCTAAACAAGCATCCGTGAACTCTGGGAATTCCTGCTCTAAATTTCTTTGAAAAGGCATATCATAATCCCAATAAATGGTTACTAAATCTAAGTCGTTAGGCGATCGTGATTCTCTTTTTTCTGCATCTTCTAAAAAACTGCCACCAAGCCATTGAAAACCATTTAGCAAACCATAATGATTTAGTTTATCTCTAAACGCTAAAAAGTTTTTTAAAATAGTGATACGCGCTGGTGAGGTTGCAAATTTTTGGCATAGTTCGAGTGATGAACATTGGTATGGTGATGTATCTTTAGGAACTCTTGGGTCACCCAAATGTGGGGGTAATACTAAATTGTGATCGAAATTCGGAATAGGGCTAATCATCTTGAAAAGACTGCTGAAAATTTAATTACACTTTTACTCTCCCTTTCCATCTACGGCTTTGCCGCCGACTGTGCACTACCAAATGACAAGACTGTTGCACCAAAGGCGTAGCCGATGGTGCAAACGTCTTGTTTAACGAGAACGCGAAACAACCGGTTACTTACTAAACTACAT
>JASGCH010000237.1 GCA_030054245.1 Gammaproteobacteria bacterium
TAGCCACATATGGGTGCAAAAAAGACTACTTGGATCTTTCGTATTCCGCCCTACACGCGCTGACCCAAAGATTTTCAGCTGAGGATGCTATTCGGTATTTTATCAATGCTTTTCCAGAACCCACTTTGTCTAGGTTAGAGTTGTGGTGTCATGACCCTCATTACCATGTCCGTCGGCTTTGTAGTGAGGGAACTCGCCCAAAACTTCCTTGGGCACAAAAAATACATATTCCGCCAGATGCCCCGATTCACTTGTTAGACCTATTACATGCTGACCCAACTCGTTATGTGACCCGTTCTGTAGCCAATCATCTGAACGATATGGGTAAACTCAATCCCGATCTAGTCTTGGAAGTGCTCAAAAGATGGTCGTTAGCAGGTAAGCAATCGTCTCA
This sequence comes from Gammaproteobacteria bacterium, assembly GCA_030054245.1. GTDB lineage: Bacteria > Pseudomonadota > Gammaproteobacteria > Burkholderiales > Burkholderiaceae_C > JASGCH01. Next base: position 395 of record JASGCH010000237.1, read on the forward strand.
AGAAATGGAGTTTATGGCACGACATGCGTTGCGTTCTTTGGTTAAAACGGGCAATCCTCAGGCTCTAGATTGGTTGGGGTTTAAGATCGGCACCCCATGTCAGGTGAATAAGCTCTGTGTCCCAAAACGGATTCAAATGAATCACCCCTTTGAGTTTTCTTTTGAAGTACTATGCCCGAATCACTTGTTGGTGATGATAGATTATATCGTTTATTTTCAAAATAAAAATGGCAAAATGACGAATAAAAAAGTACTAAAATTATGCCAAGTACCACTCAAATCCAACCAGCCGGTTGCTGTGCGAAAAAAACATTGTTTTCGTCATCCCATGTCAACGAGAGTTTTATACCCAGGTCGGCACGCCATTCACATTCAGGTTAATGGTACCGTTTGTGCACAAGCCGAATTTGATTTGACCTACTAAGCGTGAGCGACTAAACCTAGTTGGAAGTGGAGCGAGGTTTAGACTAAAAAAGGAATTGTGGCAACCCATCCACACCCTTGCGCCCGAAGCAGACGCGTCTGGAACTAGCGATTAGACGGGTCAAGACGGTATAAAAAGTACCCAAATCCGACTGTTTATGCAGTCCAACACCCAACTCATCGCATGATGCTGTGGGTGGGATATCTCTTATTTCTCTCAGACTATAAAATAATATGTCCTCACAACTCATTGTAACGCCCAACTGGCATGACCTATCTTCGCAGAGTCCCACTGAATGCGCCGATGACTTTTACGCGGCCTTGTTAAAAGTTCATGAAAATCTTGAACTAGAACAAAGCCATGCACTTAACGCACGCATCATTTTACTGTTGGCTAACCACATCGGCGACCTATCTGTTTTACAGCAAGCTCTTCACTTGGCTCGAAAAAACTTAGCGAGTTAAGACTAAAATTTGCACCCTTGATGCATCGTGGTCTAACCAGCTAAATGATTGTACTATGGAGTTACTTTTAGAGAAACCATTTCTCGCTTTAAGTGAACTCCAAGACGATTGCACCATCGGTCTTTTAGAGTCTTTTTAACTCGAAACAACCCTATTTTGTCTGAATCTTTATCCATTTATGCAAAACGCTTTCCAATCTGAAAAACTCATCGTTCACAATTTAATATATCATTTTCAGCAGGCTTTTTCTAAGAATGTCCAAAAAATAGCCATCGAGGATGACGAACTTAGTAAAACTTGGTCATGGGAAGATTTAGATAAAAAATCCAGCCAAGTCGGCTACCGGCTACGGGAGTTAGGTCTGGGAATGGGGGATCGGGTTCTGGTGCAAATCGACAAATCAGTGGAGGCTGTGATCTTATATTTAGCCGTTTTGCGTATAGGTAGTATCTTTGTACCGCTCAACCCGGCTTATAAATCAGCTGAATTACTGTATTTTATTGAGCAATCTCGACCCCAATTAATGGTTTGCGATAAAGCGGATGTATTTCGAGAATTGGAACTACCTAAAACCATCTTTGAACGCACCCATAGTTTGCCATCCCTAATGAGCACGAGTCTAGAAAAAAGGACATACCTCCCTATAGAGCCAGTTCACTCTTATGCACCCGCTTGCATTATTTATACCAGTGGGACGACTGGAAAAAGCAAGGGGGCGGTGTTGTCGCATGGCAATTTACTGTCTAATGCCCAAGTGTTACAATTTTACTGGGGGTGGCAAAATGACGATATATTGCTCCATGCCTTACCTATTTACCATGTTCATGGTTTATTTGTGGCACTCCACGGTGCTCTCATAAACGGTAGTAAACTGCTATGGTTAAATAAATTTGATGCCCCTAAGGTGGTAGATTTATTCCTTCGCTCTAGCGTGTTTATGGGGGTACCAACGATGTACACGAGACTTTTAAACGCAAAAAACCTCCAGCCGGAAAAATGCACCCAAATGCGTTTGTTTATTTCGGGTTCGGCTCCATTACTCGCCACCACCTATGAAGAATGGCATCAACGCACCGGACACCTTATATTAGAGCGCTATGGCATGAGTGAGACTATCATGCTGACTTCAAACCCCTATTACCTTGAACGCAATCCTCAAGCTAAATTCCGGGTGGCTGGCACAGTAGGTAAACCCTTGCCTGGACTTAATTTGCGCATATCTGATGATAAGCAACAAGCTTTACCGGTCAATTCAGTCGGTAACATTGAAGTAATTGGGCCCTCTGTTTTTCAGGGATATTGGGACCAG
>JASGCH010000238.1 GCA_030054245.1 Gammaproteobacteria bacterium
TACCGCCTCAACCACATGCAACAAAGGCGCACGATCCTCGTGTGTCGCGGTTATGTCTAGAAAAACCAGCTCATCAGCACCTTCATCATTGTAGCGAGAAGCAATTTCTACGGGGTCTCCTGCATCTCGCAGATTAACAAAATTCACTCCCTTGACTACTCGACCCTGGCTGACATCCAGACAGGGAATCAAACGCTTAGTCAGCACGATTCACTCCCTTATAGGTGTCAGCGAACTTTTGTGCGGCGACAAAATCCAATGCTCCGTTATATAGGGCTTTACCACATATCACCGCGACCACACCATGATCTTCAATTTGGCATAACTTTTGAATATCTTCTAAATGGGCTACCCCACCTGAAGCAATAACTGGAATGTTGGTTAAATTGGCAATTTCTAGCGTCGCATCGAGATTAATTCCAGATAAAGTACCATCTCGAGATACATCGGTATAAATGATTCCCTCCAAAGCGTATTCATCAAGTTTCGGAATCCAGCTCGCGATATCAACCTGACTCAGTTTATACCATCCCTCTAAAGCAATTTTTCCATCCCTAACATCCAACCCACAAAGAATATGTCCACGAAATATATCGCAAGCTTCTCGAAAGAATCCAGGAGATTTAAACACCGAAGTCCCGAGAATAACATACTTGACTCCGATATCCAAATATTTTTCAATGGTTTCTAAGTCGCGAATCCCACCTCCAACCTGAATGGGTAGCTCTACCCCTACCTCTTCAATTAAGTTTTTTATACAGTCAAAATTTTTCGGACTACCACTTCTAGCTCCATCCAAATCAACAATATGTAAGCGTCTAGCACCGCATCGCACCCAATTCACGCCAACCGCCACGGGGTCGGCATTACAAACGGAAACTTGTTCAAAGTCGCCTTGGAACAATCGTACACATTGTCCCTCCTTAATATCTATCGCTGGAATAAGTAACATAACCAAATCAAATATAAAAATTCATTCACTCCCAAAATTCTGGTCACTTGATGGGCATTTATTTAACAAAAATAGGTGCATAACTCATGCTTGGCCATCCCATATTACAAAATTACTCAGTAAGTTAAGTCCGTTTTGCAAACTCTTCTCTGGATGAAATTGAGTTGCAAAAATATTTTTGTAAGCTAATACGGAAGCAAATTCCGTACCGTAGTAACTGACCGCCAAGGTATTTTGACTACCTACAGGCGAGGCAAAATAACTGTGCGTAAAATAAAAATAGCTCTTATCGTCTATTCCTTTTAATACAGGATGAGACTGGGATTTTAGGAAAACTTGGTTCCATCCTATGTGTGGCACCTTCAATGGCCGTAGTGGAGATTCGCCAGAATTGGTAGATTGATCAAACTTGACGACGCGACCAGGAATCAAAGAAAACCCGCTGATGGGGTTTATCGATTCAGCCTCAGCACTGGTTGCCAATAAAATTTGTAACCCTACGCAAATGGCCAAAGTTGGCTTGTTTTGTATGCCATCTAAAATAGTTGAAAACAATTTTAACTTTTGGATTTGAAGCATACAATCGAGAAAAGAACCTTGACCTGGCAACACCAATTTATCGGCTTGCTGAATTTGCTCAGGATTGTCCGTTATGTCAACGCGTACACGATCTTGACCTCCAGCGGTTAAAAGCGCATGTTTGACAGAACGCAAATTGCCACATCCATAATCAATAACCACGATGTTTTGCATAAGAAAATTTAAATAATTCCTTTGGTTGATGGTATTTGTGAATGGGAATCAAGTTCAATCGCCATGCGTTTAGCACGCCCAAAAGCCTTAAAAATAGTCTCAATCTGATGGTGCGCATTGTCACCAAATAAATTGTCGATATGAATCGTTGCTAAAGCGTGATTGGCGTAACCTTGAAAAAATTCATGCACCAATTGTGTATCCAAGCCACCAACCATACCACTGGTAAACTGGGCACGCATAAACAAGCCCGGACGACCTGAATAGTCTAATACCACCCGACTTAAGGCTTCATCTAAAGGAACATAATAAAAACCGTATCTACGAATACCCAACTTATCTCCCAAGGCCTGCCTTGTCGCCTGACCTAAACAAATACCAACATCCTCCACTGAATGGTGCCCATCGACATGCAAATCACCTTGAACAACCACCTCTAGGTCTAACTGACCGTGAAAAGTAAGTTGCTCCAGCATATGGTCAAAAAAACCTATGCCAGTTTTGACATGACATTGACCCGTTCCTTCTAAATTGAGCTGGACCTGTATCTGGGTTTCACGGCTTTTTCTTTCAATAACAGCAGTTCTCATAAGTTAAAAACCAATAATTTTCTTCAAACTTTCTAACAAGATTAGATTTTCAGTGGGTGTACCAACCGAGATGCGTAAACAGCCTCTCAATAAAGGATGTGAGTTGGATACATTTTTAACCCATATTCGATTTCGTTTTAACGCTTCATAGACTTGTTCGGCGATCAAAGTATCATGTAAATTTAATAAAAACATATTACCGTGACTGGGGATCACCCGAAACTTAGCATGATTGTGCAGTTCTTTCAACAACCAGTCCCTTTGCTGACACATTTCTTGCGTTTGATT
>JASGCH010000239.1 GCA_030054245.1 Gammaproteobacteria bacterium
ATAAAAATCTAAATGATTATAAATGAAACAAGACTGTGGCACCATATAGGCTGGTGCCACTCGGTGAGCGGTCATAATTACAAGGCTAGAGCGAACGCCCTCAGCGGAATTTACTGGGGTGATCATTCGCTGGTTTTGCATATTAAGTATATGCGAAACCAGCGAGCGGAAGCGCAATGGATAGCGCAACGAACTGCGGAACCTACATAACGCAGTAATTTGGCAGTGCAGTGGGCGGCGTAACCGTCGGTGCAAAGGGCTTATAAATGAAACGATCGATAACAAGCAATTCTAATACTTAAAATGTTAAAAAGTTTCTTTTACCATAAAAAATGGATGTGGTGGTCTTACGGCGGCTTAGCTCTATTGGTGGGATTGATCCTCATCACAGTGCAACAAACCGTTAGCTTAAATGCTTGGCGCGGAGAATTTTATAACTTATTGCAAAAACCAGATATTCCCAACGGGCTTGACAAATTTTGGGGGTTTATGCAGCAGTTTGCGATGATTGCTTTTCCTTTTATGTTGTTACGAAGCCTAGAGAATTATTTGGCTTCACATTATGCGTTTCGCTGGCGACAAGCATTGACGACCGATTATTTACAGCGTTGGCAAAAAGTGTTTGGGCACATTGAGGGGGCTTCCCAGCGCATTCAAGAGGATTGTATGCGTTTTGCTATTCAAACTGAAAGCTTGGGTTTAGCTGTGGCACGGGCGTGTTTGACTCTCATTTCGTTCATTCCTATCTTATGGGTATTGTCTGCCAAAGTCACAGTCCCTTGGTTACCTCTGGGTGAAGGTAGCTTGTTTTGGCTGGCATTGGTGACCGCACTGGGGGGCACGGTTATTTCTTGGTTTGTCGGCACCTACCTGCCTGGTTTGGAATATAAAAAACAAAGAGCTGAGGCGGCATTTCGCAAACAATTGGTTTATGCTGAAGACGATCGTCCTAAAATCGATTTTCAAGAGCTTTTGACGCTGTTCCTAGGGGTTCGTTCGGTAAATTTTAAGCTCTACAACCATTACGCGTATTTTGCTTTATGGGGCAATTTTTATAACCAACTGATGATCATTTTCCCTTATTTGCTGATGGGACCTTATTTATTTACTGGGGTCATCACCCTAGGTGTATTGACGCAAGTAAGCGACGCTTTTGGTCGGGTGAATGATTCCTTTTCTTTGTTGATCGATAGATGGACTGACATTACAGAACTTCGATCTATCTATCGAAGGCTTTATGAATTTGAGCAACTTTTGGATCACGAGACGAGTTCTGCTGACTAATGCCTATTCCTGTTGACCGCGCATCAGATGGCTCTATGGCCCTCTTAGAAGTGGTTTGGCTGGGTTGATAATTTCGAAGCCACCTGCAAAGCAAAATAGCTTAGAATACCGTCGGCTCCCGCGCGTTTAAAACCCAGTAAACTTTCTAATATGACTTTTTCATCCAAAATTCCTTGAGCGACTGCGCTCGCCAACATCGCATATTCTCCGGATACTTGATAGACAAAAGTCGGCACCTGAAAGCGTTCTTTGATTCTCCAGACCACATCCAAATAAGGCATACCCGGCTTGACCATGACCATGTCGGCACCCTCTTGTAAATCTAATTGTATTTCGCGCAAAGCTTCATCGCCATTCGCCGGATTCATTTGGTAATTGCGTTTGTCACTGGTGCCTAATGCCAAGCTGGAACCGACGGCCTCGCGAAAAGGACCATAAAAAGAGCTGGCGTATTTGGCACTGTACGACATGATACAAGTATGCACAAAACCTTGGTGTTCCAACATCGTACGGATAGACAAAATTCGACCATCCATCATATCACTCGGGGCTAGGCAGTCCACCCCAGCCTCGGCTTGCACCTGGGCTTGGTTGACGAGTTGCTGGATAGTTTTATCGTTGAGTACATAACCGGTTTCGTCTATCAGTCCATCTTGCCCATGCGTGGTATAGGGATCGAGTGCCACATCTGTCATGATGCCCAATTCAGGAAAATGGTGTTTTAAACTTCTGACTATACGCGGCACCAATCCATGCGGATTGAGTGCCTCAGCCCCATCGCCAGATTTAAGATGGGGCTCGATGACTGGAAACAACGCCAACATGGGAATTCCTAAGTGCACACATTTTTCAGCAATAGGTAACAACTGATCGAGGCTATAACGCATGACCCCTGGCATCGTCTTGACCGGTAGGGTTTTATGGGTACCGTCTAAAACAAACACCGGATAAATCAAATCGTCTGTCGTTAGTCGGTTTTCTGCGACTAAGGCACGCATAAAAGGTTGTTTGCGCAAACGGCGCATACGGGTTAAGGGATAGTGTGGCATAGAATACTAGAAACAAAAGGCCATGGTACCTCGGGTTTAAAGTTCTAAATGACCGTGTTTTACGCTTCATCCGAGATGAATAATTAGTCAATTCCGCTGGTTGAGAGCGAAGAACCGGACAATGAGGGCAGAACTACTGGTCTTGTGGTACAATAAGGCGGTCTTAAAATTATACACGAATCAATTTTTCCTATGAATCAACTTAGAAGAATCTTATATAGACTAGGCTCCTGGTTGGGTTGG
>JASGCH010000240.1 GCA_030054245.1 Gammaproteobacteria bacterium
AGGGTGGGCAAACCTTAGGCATAGGGGCTGGACAAACCAGCCGAAAAGATGCCGCTAAACTAGCTTGCTTAAAAGCTCAGTGGCGTGGATTGGATATTCGTCAATCTGTTGCCGCTAGCGATGCTTACTTTCCTTTTCGAGATGGGGTGGATTTTTTGGCGGATAATGGTATTATGGCTGTTATTCAACCAAGCGGGTCTATGCGCGATGGCGAGGTAATACAAGCGGCTGATGAAAAAGGGATTATTTTGGCATTTACCGATAAACGACATTTTCGACATTAAATTAACCTAAACTATTATGAAATTTCTTAGATTTGGTCCATCGGGGTTTGAGAAACCCGGCTTGTTAGATTCAGAAAACCAAATCAGAGACTTAAGTGGAATAGTCTCTGATATAACGGCGACTACATTAACCCAAGAAGTATTGGGTAAATTATCTACGCTGGAGGAGCAATCCTTACCTTTAGTGGCATCTGGTGTGCGACTAGGATGTCCCTTGACCGGGATCAGTAAGTTTATTGCCATTGGTTTGAATTATTCTGACCATGCGGCAGAAACCAATTCCCCTATACCTAAAGAGCCTATTGTATTTATGAAGGCCACAACCTGCATTCAAGGACCTAATGATCCGGTTATGTTGCCTAAGGGATCGGTAAAAACCGATTGGGAAGTTGAATTAGGTGTGGTGATTGGCAAGAAAGCTCAATATGTGAACGAAGAGAGTGCCTTGGACTATGTGCTTGGATACTGTTTAATCAACGATGTTAGCGAACGAGAGTATCAGATTGAACGCGGAGGAACTTGGGATAAGGGCAAGGGCTGTGATACTTTTGGGCCTATAGGTCCTTGGTTGGTAACCAAGGATGAGGTGGGAGACCCTCAAAACTTAAATTTATGGTTGGACCTGAATGGGAAAAGAATGCAAAGTGGGAATACTTCCAAGATGGTATTTAGTGTTCGACAATTGGTGAGCTACTGTAGTCGTTTTATGACGCTATTGCCAGGGGATGTTATTACCACCGGAACCCCACCTGGGGTGGGTATGGGAATTAAAGTAAACGGGGTGAGTGCTCCGCGCTATTTAGTCGCTGGGGATATCATTGAGCTAGGTATAGAAGGCTTAGGGAGTCAAAGACAAACGGTTATACCCTATTCGAATTGACCAGGCAAAACCTTTGTCACAAGCTCCGACGAGCTACCCAATGAAAAGGCAAGACGGTTGCACCATCGGCTGGTGCCGAGGTTGTCAACGCGGTGGTCAAATTACTGTGTTATGTATGTGCCTCAGTTCGTTAGGCTATTCATTGCGCTTCCGCACCCAGTCCCGCATACACTCAAGGTGCGAGACTGGGTGCGCCCACCATGATCATCTTCGGACATGAAGATGGGGGCGTACGCGCAAGCCTTGTACTTTGACAGCTCACCGAGCGGCACCAGCCGATGGTGCAACAACCTTACCAACGCGAGGTCAAACGACTGTGTTTTTGCGGGTTTACCAAGAATCAACACGAAGGAAGCTCTTTTGCTTAGAAATCGGTTGAGGCATGGCGACCTAGCATGTGGTGTAGCACAGGGCGATAATCTTATTGAAGGTAAATCATGACGATATCCCCGTGCTTGCAAGATTATTGTGTCGAAAACTGGGAAGTTTCAGAAGAATGGACTCCTATCGTGCAAAGTTATTTGCAAACTGAAACTGGACAACATTTACGAGACACACTAAAGCAAGAGCTTAGTAAAAAAGTTCAGATTTATCCCCCCCATCCTTTTAGAGCACTACGCCTTTGTCCTTTGCCAAAAGTCAAAGTGGTAATCATTGGTCAGGATCCTTACCATCAGGAAGGCAAAGCCGATGGGCTAGCCTTTTCAATTTCCTCAAATTATCGTAATAAACGCCGAGATTCTTTGCAAAATATATGGACAGAGTATAGTAGAAGTCTAAAAACGCCAAGGACCAATCATACTGATTTAACGGGTTGGGCACAAAATGGCGTTTTGCTGTTAAACTATTCCTTGACAGTACAAGCTAATTTGCCGAATAGTCACGCGCATTGGGGTTGGGGTGTTTTACTACAATTTATCGTAGATGCGATTCTTCAAAGACCCAAAGCTCCTTGTGTCTTTTTATTGTGGGGCAACTTTTCTCAACAAAAATTGAATATCGTGCCGGACTACCCGCACATTTTGGTTTTAAGGGCTAGTCATCCATCCCCATTTTCAGCTTATAAAAACCCTAATCCGTTTATGGGTTGCAACCATTTTAGCTTAACCCAAGATTTTCTGCAACAGTTTGAATCCGATTGGAGATGGGAGACTAATATAGCTTGTGCGGATGGATAAAATTCGACTAAAATAGAAAGACAAAGTGGTTGTGCTCTGGGTTCAAGTTGACCTTATAGAGGCCAATAGTCGCGTATGCGGGTTACTAGGAAAAGATTGTTGCACATTCCTGGTTACAATGGGAATACTATTACATCATCGGCTGGTGCCGCGACTGCACTACCAAATGACTGCGTTAGGCGGTTCACCTTGCAGGGACTAATCCGTAAATT
>JASGCH010000028.1 GCA_030054245.1 Gammaproteobacteria bacterium
GAAAAACTAAAAAAACAATCTAAATACCTGATAAAATTATTCTTTTAAGCATGTCAATGGATTACTAAAACTACATTTTGAACGACAATCTTCAATAAAAGGATAGATTATCTAATATTTTAACTTCAGGTGGTGTATAATTAGGGTTAAATATTTATTTGATCTACCATTGAAGATTGTCGTTCAAAATTTAGTTTTAGTACTCCATTGACATGCTTAAAAGAATAATTTTATCAGCTATTTACATTGTTTTTTTAGTTTTTCAGCCGAATGGTTGGGCAACCGTCAATGACCTTCCTGGAGGACCAGGGAAGTTTCAATGGAATTTCCAAACACCGGTGACTGAAGTCGCTCGTATGCAAATTCATCTGCATGAGGTGATGATGTTGATTTGCTTGGTGATCTTTTTGGTGGTCTTCGCCGTGATGTTTTGGTCTATCATCCACCATCGTAAATCCAAAGGGCATAAAGCCGCTAATTTTCATGAATCCGTCAAAGTTGAAATTGCATGGACGGTGGCACCCTTCCTGATAGTGGTGTTTATGGCGTATTTAGCTACGGATGCGTTGATTGCCATGAGAGATACTTCAAATTCAGACATTACCGTCAAGGTTACGGGGCATCAGTGGCGTTGGAGCTACGATTACTTAAACGGTGAAGGCAAGGGCATTGGTTTTGTTTCTTCCATAGATCAGGCGCACCGAGAATTGTCAAATTCTGGTAAAATTACTCAGCCTATAGAGGATTATTTGCTGAAAGTGGATTATCCTATGGTGGTGCCAGTAGGTAAAAAAATCAGAATATTGACGACATCTACCGATGTGATCCACGCTTTTGCGGTGCCATCTTTTGGGATTAAAACTGACGCCATACCTGGATTTATTCGCGATACTTGGTTTAAAGCGGATAAAACGGGCATGTATTATGGACAGTGTCAAGAGCTGTGTGGAAAAGAACACGCTTATATGCCTATCAATGTTAAAGTGGTGAGTGCTGAAGAATATAGCCAATGGGTTTCTGATGAATTGAAAAAATTGGTCGCGAAGCAAGACGATCCTAATAAGATTTGGGACTTCCAAGAGCTGTTACAAAAAGGAGAGGTGGTTTATCAAACCAATTGTAAGGTGTGCCATACCGAAGCTGGAAAAGCCAATGGCGAGGTCAAGGCTTTAGATGGCTCGAACATTGTCAACGATACGAACAACGCCGCCGCCATTTCAGTGATTTTAAATGGTCGTAGGAACGGAGCTATGCCTTCTTGGAAGAGTTTGAAAGATTCTGAAATTGCGGCCGTGGTAACTTATATCAAAAATAATTGGTCGAATAAATCGAGTAAAGCCCTCCAGCCTCAGGAAGTTCGTGCCTTAAGGGATAATTAAGGGTTGTGGCACGAACTACTAGGGAGGAGCGAATGCAATTCGCTCCTCCCTCCATAACGCCGTTATTTGGCAGTGCAGTCGGTGGTAAAGTTTTAGGGTGCCAAAGTTTTGTATGTTAATAGTTAGAATAGTTAGATACCATGAGTACACTCTCTCCAAGCATTGATCCTTCTCATTCTCACATGTCTGAGAAGAACGGCCACCATGACCATCATAACCATCATGACGACCCCCATAACGGCCACCATGACCATCATCCAACGGGTTGGAGGCGGTGGGTGTATGCTACCAACCATAAAGATATAGGTACTCTTTATTTGCTTTTTGCGTTTACTATGTTGATGGTGGGTGGAATTTTAGCTTTGATGATTCGATTGGAGTTATTTCAACCTGGGTTGCAGTTTTTTAATCCAGATTTCTTTAACCAATTAACCACTATGCACGGGGTTATCATGGTTTTTGGTGCCATTATGCCGGCTTTTGTTGGATTTGCTAATTGGCTAATCCCGCTACAAATAGGGGCGTCTGATATGGCTTTTGCGCGTATGAATAACCTAAGTTTTTGGTTGCTTATTCCGGCCTCTCTCTTGGTGGTTTTGTCATTTTTTATGCCCGGTGGAGCTCCTTCAACGGGTTGGACTCTCTATGCCCCGTTGACTCTACAAATGGGACCTTCTATGGATGCCGCGATTTTTGCTTTGCATCTTATGGGAGCCTCTTCGATTATGGGATCTATAAACATCATCGTAACGATTCTCAATATGCGGGCACCTGGGATGAGTTTGATGAAAATGCCCATGTTTGTTTGGACTTGGTTGATTACCGCTTACTTGCTCATTGCTATCATGCCCATCTTGGCAGGAGTGATTACAATGACTTTAACCGATAGGCATTTTGGCACCAGTTTTTTTAACCCGGCGGCAGGTGGCGACCCCATTTTATATCAACACATCTTTTGGTTTTTTGGACACCCCGAAGTCTATGTGATGATTTTGCCCGCTTTTGGAATTGTCAGCCATGTCATTCCGGCGTTTTCACGCAAAAAACTGTTTGGCTACGCCTCTATGGTTTATGCCACGGCTTCTATCGCTATATTGGCGTTTGTAGTCTGGGCACACCACATGTACACCGTAGGTCTGCCAGTTACTGGACAGTTGTTTTTTATGTTTGCCACCATGTTGATTTCGGTACCCACTGGAGTCAAGGTATTCAACTGGATCGCCACCATGTGGAAGGGCTCCTTATCGTTTGAAACCCCTATGTTGTTTGCCGTAGGATTTATTTTTGTTTTCACGATGGGCGGATTCACTGGATTAATCTTATCTATGGTTCCTATTGATGTACAAATGCAAGATGGCTATTATGTCGTTGCCCATTTTCATTATGTATTAGTGGCGGGATCTTTATTTGCCATGTTCTCTGGGTTTTATTATTGGATTCCCAAGTGGTCAGGGTGTGCGTACAATGAGACATTCGGAAAAATTCATTTTTGGTGGACGGTTATTTCATTTAATTTAACATTTTTTCCGATGCACTTTTTGGGGTTGGCGGGTATGCCTAGGCGCTATGCGGATTATCCTTTACAAATGGCCGATTTGAATGCGTTTACTTCCATTGGTGGGTTTTTGTTTGGGTTCGCTCAAGTTTTTTTCTTCGTGGCTATCGTATGGCCGATATTGCGTGCTAAGCGCCCTCAGTCCGTACATAGACCATGGGATCACGCCGAGGGTTTAGAATGGGAAGTGCCTACACCAGCTCCGTTTCATACTTTTGAAACACCACCAAAATTAAATGCTTCGGCTACTAAAGTTCTACAATTTTAATGGATGTGCTTGATAAATCGGCTAAATTGAGGCGTAAAAATATCAGACTAGGGTTGATTTTGTTGGGTTTTGTCGTAGTGCTCGTGGTGTTGTTTTTTTGGAATACGGTCCGCCGCTAGTGAGCAGGTTAAACAGATTTTGAAAGTGAATTATGAGAATTATGAGATCGATAGCTCCATCAGACAATGCTAAGTTGCTGACCAAACTTCTGGTGATAGTGGTGGCTATGTTTGCCTTTGGCTACGCCCTGATTCCTATATATAGAGCTTTGTGCGAAGCTTTAGGGATTAATGTTTTGGCTAAGGCCGAATGGATGGATCAGAAATCGGGTAATTCCAGTCAGACGGGCCCATGGTTGAATACCCAAGTGGATACGAGTAGAAATATTGCGGTGGAATTTGACGCGAATGATGGGATCAAATGGAAATTGCGAGCCGACCAATCGCTGATAAAGATTCATCCTGGAGAATTGACTACGGTATATTATGAGTTTACCAATCTACAAGATAAAGTGGTCAAAGTGCAGGCTATTCCGAGCTACGCACCGCAATACGCCGGCAATTTTTTTCAGAAAATTGAATGCTTTTGTTTTCGCCAGCATAGTATTCCTGCCAAAGGGACCATACGATGGCCGGTCGTATTTTTTGTCGATAAAAAACTACCGGAGGATATGAAGGTGCTGACCTTGTCCTATACTATATTCGAGTTGCCCATGTAGTTTATCGAGCTTGAGTAACCGTTTTGTGCTGGACATTAAAAGGGGTAAACATGAAATTTTGGCGGACTTTTCTGGTTGTCTTGTGGTCCTTTTTAGGGATTCGTAAACATTCAGAATGGCAAAAAGATAAACAGAATGTGAGTATTTTGGGTATTTTGCTGGTTGGCATAGTATGTACGATTATCTTTGTGGTAGGTTTAATGTTTTTGGTTTATCAACTGGTACCTACGACACATGGATAAATTTATTGTGTTTTTTTTATCGAAAGGATTATAGAAATGAGTGCGTCAGCAACTTCAGCTAAAACTCCCTATTATTTTATCCCTGATCCTTCATCTAGGCCTGTGTCGCTGTCATTTTCGCTGTTTTTTGTGATTTTTGGAGCCACGCTTTGGGTCAACGATAGCCAATGGGGGAAGTATTCATTCTTTTTTGGACTCATGCTCGCGCTGGTCGTATTTTTTTTCTGGTTTAGAGATACCTCCAGAGAAAGCGAAGGGGGAAATTACAGCGATAGGGTTGATTTTTCTTATCGCTGGGGGATGACTTGGTTCATTTTTTCCGAAGTGGCGTTCTTTGGGGCGTTCTTTAGCGCGTTATGGTGGGCGCGTGCCCATGCATTACCCCAACTAGCGGGCTTAGAAAACCATTTGCTATGGCCCGGCTTTAAAGCCGTATGGCCATCTTTGTTGCCCGGGGCAAGTGGCTCTCCCGGCAATGTCATTGAGCCGTTTCAAACCATGGCCGCCACTGGGTTACCGATGATCAACACTGCGTTATTGTTGTCATCCGGAGTGACGATGACTATTGCGCATCATGCCTTGATAGCTCATCAAAGAAGTAAGACGATATTATTTATGTGGGCGACAGTGCTATTGGGATTTGTGTTTTTGTTATTACAAGGCTATGAATACTATCACGCTTATCAAGAGATGAATTTAAAGCTGAGCTCTGGAATCTACGGTTCAACTTTTTTTATGCTAACCGGGTTTCATGGATTCCATGTATTTTTAGGTATGTTGATGCTAACTGTGATCACTCTACGACTTCACGCTGGGCATTTTTCAGCCAACAAACACTTTGGTTTTGAAGGGGCGGCTTGGTATTGGCATTTTGTGGATGTGGTTTGGTTGGGTTTGTATGTGTTGGTGTATTGGCTCTAAAATCCAGACGATGCACCGATTACTTTCGGTAAGTTGTTGCAGTGCTTTTTCCTAGAAAATAATGGAATATGGAACAAAATATATTTGATGACCCACAGTTATTGTCTGCCGATTTGGCAGATACCATAGTTTATGATACCCAACGCCCTGGCGCACATTTGGTGATTTTTTCTTGTGTGCATGGCAATGAACCCGTAGGATTAGAGGCTTCTAATGACCTATATCGTAGGCTCGTGCGACACGAATTAGCTCTATTGAACGGCAAAATTACTTTTATTTTTGCCAATAGACCGGCTTACCAAAAGCAAGTCAGATTTGTAGAACAAAATTTGAACCGGGCTTTTTTAGAAGAATTTCAAGATACTTTAGAAGGTCGTCGGGCGCAAGCGATAGAAAAATATTTAGCGACGAAAAAGGTCACTTTTGTGTTAGATTTGCATAGCATCAAAATGGAAGATTTGCGTATGCTTATCATCAATCGTGATTGGAGCGATGAAAAAGTAGTGCAATTGTCTGAAACGCCGATCGTGGTGAAGGATTTGCTCAATAAGGTGGCTGGATCCACTATGCACATGTCCGATCGTCTTGGGTGTGAGGCTATGGCGATTGAGTGTGGTGATCACTTGTCTCCAAATGGGGTACGCGTGGCTTTGCGGCATATAGATTTGTCGTTGCATTATTTAGGGATGATGGACACCCATTGGACATCTCCAGAGGAACTTCCTGCAGACATAGAGGTTTATAATATAGTGGACCTAGTGCGTATTTCGACGGGATTTAGGTGGTGTATCGATGACTTGCATACTGGCAAACGGGTGCCTCAAGGGACTTTGTATGCAGAATCTGACAGCCAAAAGTACATAGCCACCGAAGACCTGCATTTGTTATTGCCTAATCCCCATTTTTTGCCAAATGATGTAAATTCGGGGATGGTAACTAAGATGCGCAAGATGCGTCGCTTGTAAAACACCCTAAAACCACCGCGGAAAAGGGTGATTTACGGTATGGCCTCTGTGCTATCTGCGCTACAACCGCTCGCCCGCCATGATCGTCTTCGGAAATAAAGCGGGTTACGCACAACTCAAGCCTTGTACTTTGACAGCTCACCGAGCGGCACCAGCCGATGGTGCAACGATCTTTTGATGCGCTTGGCTAGTTTGGGCTCTTGAAATTCGGGAGACACAGATTTTACTCATGGAACTGATTTTTATTCAAAGCTTAAACGCCATTCAGTACGGTCTGCTACTGTTTTTAGTAGCCGCTGGCTTAACTTTGGTGTTTGGTATGATGAATGTCATCAACTTAGCACACGGTAGCTTTTACATGGTAGGCGCTTATTTGGCATATAGTTTGACGCATGGGTTGCCAAGGGAGATTAGCCAACATTTTAGCTTGGTGCTTTTGCTTGGGGTTTTTATCGCCGTGGGTATTGGATTCGCTATAGAATGGCTGTTCTTTCGTTTTTTATATGCTCGGGATCACTTGCAACAAGTGTTGCTAACTTATGGTTTGATTTTGGTTCTGGAGGAAGTCCGTAGTATCGTGGTTGATAATGATGTTCATAGCATTGATTTGCCTTTGAAAGGAAGTATTAATTTGGGGGGCATTATGGAGTATCCTTACTACCATTTTGTGGTTTCTAGTGTCTGTCTATTGCTGGTGCTTATCATGTTTGTCGTTTTTTACCATACGCGCCTAGGTATGCGCCTCAGGGCGGCGAGTAGTAATCCTGAAATGTTACAAGTGCTAGGGGTCAATGTAAAGCTACTGATGCGTCTGGTTTTTGCCGCGGGATTTGGGTTAGCCGCTTTTGCTGGTATGTTGTACGCACCGATTTCCACAGTCTATCCTGGTATGGGGAATGGCATCTTGATTTTGTCTTTTGTGGTAGTGGTCATAGGAGGCATAGGTTCGGTATGGGGAGCACTGTTAGTGGCGCTTATTATCGGGTTTATAGACACTTTTGCTAAAATATTTTTTCCTATCGCGACTGGCGTTTTGACTTATATGTTTATGGCGTTGGTCTTACTATACCGGCCACAAGGATTGTTCCGTGTTCAGTAGCTTACCATTTCCTAGAAGGAGCTTACTTTCCTATGTTATATTACTAGGAGTGTTGGGGGTTTTAGTGCCCTACATTGGGGGAAATTATTGGCTTTCTTGGCTGGCTAAAATTCTGATATTTTCCATCTTTGCTATGAGCTTACAACTCTTGGTTGGGCAAGTCGGGTTGGTCTCGTTGGGGCACGCGGCTTATTGGGGGTTAGGAGCTTACTCAGTGGTGTTAGCCAGTCAATTTTGGGGGTGGACATCTTTGCTAGCGCTTGGGTCATTGGCTCTTGGGGTGGGTGCCTGTTACGCCTTTCTGGTCGGATTATTAATCATTCGCACCAAAGGGATGTATTTTATCATGGTAACCTTGGCGTTTGCTCAAATGGTTTATTATGTTATCCACGATACTCCATTGGGTGGAGGTACAGATGGCATTTTTTGGTTGGATAAACCCAGCTTAGGAAATTGGCTGATTTTTGACCAACTGTTGCCGGTCTATGGTTTGAGTTTTTTGAGTTTTGTTATCGTCAGCATGTTACTTGGCTACTTACAACACACGAAGCTAGGGTCTATATGGAGGGGAATCGCCGAAAATGAAGCTCGTATGCTAAGCTTAGGTTATCAAACTTTTTTCTATAAATGGTTGGCGTTTGTGATTTCTGGAATGGTGGCGGCTTGGGCTGGGTTTCTCATAGCTTTATTGGATGGCTATGTCAATCCAGAAATGTTGTCGTGGCATCATTCAGGGAGTATTTTAATGATGGTGATTTTAGGCGGTAAAAATAGTTTGATGGGAGCGGTACTTGGTGTGGTTCTTTGGCATTTACTCGTCGAGCTATTACAAATGCCTTGGTTGCCTGAGATGATCACCAAACATTGGTTATTGGCACTGGGTATTCTGATTATCGCGTGTGTTTTGTCTATGCCCCATGGTGTAGCTGGATTGCCTCGTCAGGTCCGTCTATGGCTAAGCAAGTGAACCCGTGGAGAGGCACTCAATGACCCGACCCGACTCTCTATGCGTTCGCCATGTAGCGCGCAATTTTGCTGGATTATGGGCTGTCAAAGACGCGTCTTTGGACTTACATAGAGGCTCTATTCATGCCCTCATTGGCACCAATGGTGCAGGTAAAACTACTTTACTGAATGTGCTTTCGGGTGAATTAAAACCCACGCGTGGCTCTATTTTTTATGGGCAACAGGATATTACCGCATGGGACCAAGTTCGCCGAGCTCATCTTGGTTTAGGCAGGAGTTTCCAGAAATGTAGCGTATTTGAAAACCTAAGCGTATTAGAAAATTGTCGCTTAGCAAGTCAAGCAAGGAGTGGATTACATGTTTTGGGGTTGGCACAATGCTCTTTGACCCGCTTAGCCGCAGAAGAAGTTTTGGAGAAAGTTGGCTTACAAGATAAATCTACCCATTTGGCTTACCAATTAGCACACGGAGAAAAACGCTTATTGGAGATGGCTCTATGCTTGGCATTACAACCCAAAATTTTACTGCTTGACGAACCTTTGGCTGGTTTGGCACTGCATGAAACGCCGATGATTTTACAATTATTGAGTGATTTGCGCCATGATCACGCCATATTGTTGGTGGAGCACGATATGTCTGCGGTCTTTCAGGTAGCAGATACGCTCACGGTTATGGTGGATGGAGAAGTGATTGCTAGTGGAAAACCTGATGTGGTACGCCAGTTGACTTCGGTAAAACGCGCTTACTTGGGAGATGAGGTATGACTCTATTGCGGGTACAAAATCTTCAGGCATGGTATCATACGAGCCATATATTACACGGGATCGATTTAGAAATAAAAGCCAGTCAATGTATGGGTTTATTAGGTCGCAATGGTATGGGTAAGACTACCCTCATCCGTTGTATTATGGGGTTGGTACCTAAGATGAGTGGCTCCATAACCATGGATGGCGAAGAAATTTCAAGTTGGGATACTTTTAAAAGAACCCGACTTGGCTTGGTGTATGTACCAGAAGGACGAGGAATTTTCCCCAATTTAAAGGTTTTTGAGAATCTATTGGTTGGAGTAGGCCATTCCCATGCCACCCAAGTCTTGTGGAACATCGACAAAATTTGGGACTTGTTTCCTAGGTTGGCTGAACGCCGGAATCACTACGGTAATTTATTGTCTGGAGGGGAGCAACAAATGTTGGCTATTGCGCGTGCACTCATGGCACATCCTAGGTTGCTTATTTTGGACGAAGCTACTGAAGGCTTGGCACCCTTAGTGGTGCATGAAATATGGGGAATTATCGAATACATTCAACAGCAAGGCGTATCCACTTTAGTCGTTGACAGGGACTGGAGACGGGTGTTGCACCATAGCCATCATGGGATGGTTTTACAAAAAGGTCGGTTGGTATTGTCTGATAGTGCCCAGCAGATATTAAATTCCTCTCAGTTGACGGAATATTTGGGGGTATAAGGGTTTCGGCGACGGTCGTTGGACTCGTTGTTTTTAAAAAGTAGAGCCAGTAGCTAGCTAACCAGTCATCTTACTTCCGCATGGTCCACCAGACAATACCTACTAAAATGAGCCCGGCACCCACGGCTTCTACAATGAACCAAACCATAAACTTTTTCGAAATGTTTTGTAAAAAATACTTGCAAAGTCTATGTATTGTACTTCTTTTTCAAGCTTGTTCAAGCACTCAATCGCCAGAAAGTAGCCTACCAGTGAAAGATCGATCGGCTGGTCAAAAATATGTGCAAAATAAGGGGACAGAGCTTGCTAAATTGCCAAGTGGCATCAGTCGATATGTTCCCGCAGAATGGTCAGATTTACCGAACTGGTCAAAGGAGGACTTGGATGAAGTGTGGTGGTTACTGATGCACAATTGTCAATCGCCACCCCAAGGCTGGTTGGCTCTGTGTCCAGACATCCATAAATTGATATTAGCGACTAGTTTGGAGCAAAGATTGTGGTTAGAAAAACATTTTGTTCCTTATCAAATTCAGACCCCGCAAGGAAATAAACGAGGGCTGTTGACCGCGTACTATGAACCCATTTTGGAGGCTAGTTTGCAACCCAGCAACCTATTTACGGTACCTTTGTATGCCAGGCCCTATGGAGTTTTGCCTGGGGCTACTTGGTATAGTCGGCAACAAATTGAAACTTTAGAAGAACCAAGAGGGGTTTTAAGTCATAAGGTGATTGCTTGGATTGAGAGTCCCATTGATCAGCTCCAGTTGCATATACAAGGAGCTGGGCGGTTGAGGGTGAAAGATAAAGAGGGTGGAGAAAAGTATTATAGGATTGAAAATACAGGTAGTAATGGACATCCCTACCAAAGCGTTTTTCGTTGGCTAGAAAATCGAGGCGTGAAAAATGTAAGCTGGCCAGGGTTGAGGGAGTGGGCACGAAATAATCCCGATAAAGTTTCTGAGATGATGTGGAGCAACCCGCGTTATATGTTTTTTCAAGTTACTCGAGTTGAAGATTTTGTAGGTTTGGTGGGACCAAGGGGGGCGCGCGGTACACCGTTGAAAGCACAGCGCTCAGTAGCGGTGGACACGCGTAGTATTCCTTTAGGCTCTATGCTTTGGTTGTCCACCCAGTCACCTTGGTTTACAACGCATAGGGTGGTGTTGGCAGAAGACACGGGTGCCGCGGTGGTAGGTTCTGTGCGTGCCGATATTTATATAGGCAGTGGTGGCGGGGCTGGCTGGCTGGCTGAAAAAATTAATCAGCCAAGTGAATTATGGGTGATTTTACCTAGAGTCCCTTAGTCAACGGCTGAAAATGGCGACTAAAACACGGTTGCACCAGCCGATGGTGCAACCGTGTTTGTCAGGGTTAAATAGACCACAAAAAAATGCTAATTTGGCGTCAAAATGGCATTCATTGTGCTATAATGTGTGCGCATTCACCGAATCAGACCCTTGCGCCATCGGCTACGCCGCTCGGTGCAACCGTCTTGAGATAGAAATTGCCCAATCCAAAAAACCAATCAGAGACCTTTGCACCGACGGCTACGCCGCTGGCTGCACTGCCAAATTACTGCGTTA
>JASGCH010000241.1 GCA_030054245.1 Gammaproteobacteria bacterium
CCACCGGTAGGTTCATTTCGGTGGCATTGTCCAAACTCACCGTAACGGATGGGTAAATCTTTGATACTTTTAATTCCTTTTTTGAAAATTAAAATATGACCAGGGCAATTCATGGGTTTTATAGCGTAATCCCTTTTTTCACTTTCGGTTACAAACATATTTTCGCGATATTTGTCCCAATGCCCAGTTTTTTCCCATAAAGCCTTATCAATAATTTGCGGTGTCTTCACTTCTAAATAATCGTTTTTTAAGTAAATTTGTCGCAAGTACTGTTCAAGGGTTTGCCAAATCGTCCAACCCTTAGGATGCCAAAAAACCAGACCTGGAGCAAACTCATCCAAATGAAATAAATCAAGTTGCTTGCCAAGTTTGCGATGATCCCGTTGTTCAGCTTGTTCCAAAACGGTTAGGTAGTTTTTTAATGCGACCTCACTTTGCCAAGCAGTTCCGTAAATTCTTTGTAGCATAGGCTGATGAACATCGCCACGCCAATAGGCACCAGCCACTTTCATCAATTTAAAATGGGTTAAAAAGGCTGTGTTAGGAACATGAGGACCACGGCAGACATCCACAAATGTACCCATTTTGTATAAGCTAATTGACTCGTTTTCTGGAATACTATCAATAATTTGTATTTTATAAGTTTCACCTAGAGCCTGGAAATAATTTTTGGCTTGTGCGCGCTCGACTATTTGATAGCTAATAGATTCGGCTTTCTTAACTAAAACACGCATCGTATTCTCGATAGAGATTAAGTCTTCGGGAGTAAAAGGTCTGGAATATGCAAAATCATAATAAAAACCGTTATCTACTACGGGTCCTATGGTTACTTGTGCTTCTGGAAATAAGGTTTTTACGGCGTAAGCCATTAAGTGAGCCGTTGAATGTCGGATAGCAGCTAAACCTTGTGGGTCTTCTCCAGTAAAAATAGTCACCTCAGTATCTTCGGTTAACCGATGGCTTAAATCAACGCATTGGTTAGAGTTGGTTGTGGTAGAAATTTGCGCTACCAATGCTTGCCTTAAAAGTTCAGGGCAATGACTTTGTAAAAATTGGTGTATAGTAATTCCATTAGGTACTGTATGTACAACGCTGGGGGAAAGGGTAATTTGTATCATATGGTTAGATAGTATTAAGTAAGTAGTTCCAGCTTTATTTTCAAGGCTGTTGCGCATTATTCTGTCATCTGTTACCAAGCAGATCTGCACAAACCAGCGGAATGTACGGAGTGTTCCTCTAAGGCGGCACAACGCAGTCTTATGACAATGCAGTCGACGGTAACACCAAAAGACGGTTGCACCATCGGCTGGTGCCGCGGTTACACTGCCAAATTACTGCGTTATGTAGGTGCCTCAGTTTGTTGCGCTATCCATTGGGCTTTTCTCCCAGTCCCGCATATACTCAATATGCGAGACTGGGAACAGCCACCATGATCATTTTAGTAAATTCCGCTGGGGGCGTACGCGGAAGCCTTGTAATTATGACAGCTCACCGAGGGCACCAGCCGATGGTGCAACGGTCTTACCAACGGTGCAAGGGGCCACCGGTAATTATAGGACGGCTGGCTGTCAATAGCCTTGGAAATGGCTTAGGAGGACATTAGACGATGTGGACAATTTGCAACAAAAAGACCATTTTTTAGTACAGACACAAAATTTCATCAAAAATTCGTTCAAAATATCCTAGTCTGATAGAAGATGTGATACGGATGGGAAACTTGAAGATTACATCTATTTTTTATTTTTAATTTGGAGAATTATATGGACATGAAAAAAACAGCGGTTGCCTTGGCGGTCTTGATTTCTACTGGTGCGTTCGCTCAAAGTAGTTATACTTTGTTTGGGGTGGTTGACTTGGGTATTGGAAATTATTCAGGTGCAACTGCTTCTGTTACAAAGTTGACTTCCAGTGGTCTATCCTCTTCTCAAATCGGCGTTAGAGGTTCTGAAGCTTTAGCGGGTGGGATGGGCGGTCACTTCTGGTTAGAAGCTGGGATTAATCCTCAGAGTGGTGGGCTACAGACAACCAATACCAATAACATCAGTACGGGTGCTACGGGTGGTGGTGGTTTGACCTTTAATCGCCGTTCTACTTTGTCTTTGACCGGTGGCTTTGGTGAGTTGCGTTTAGGTCGCGACTATACCCCCGGTTTCTGGAGTAAGACTATTTTTGAACCATTTGGTACGCTTGGAGTTGGCTCAGCTTTCAATTTGAGTACCAAGTTGCTGGGTGAAAATACCGTTCGTGCCTCCAATAGTTTGTCTTGGCTCTACAACATAGCGCCTAATGGTGGAAGTCATGGTTTGGGTAGCAAGGGGTTATACGCACAAGCTATGTACGCATGGGGTGGAAATATAACCGATGCTGCGGCGGCTACTCCCACTAAATCGACCGATGGAAATTTAGCAGGTTTGCGGGTTGGCTATGCGGATGGTGGAATGAATATAGCGTTTGCTTCTGAAAGAACGCAAAACAGCGCTACTACTTACGGCGGTAGTT
>JASGCH010000242.1 GCA_030054245.1 Gammaproteobacteria bacterium
TTCAACAGAGGGAGCTCAACTGTAGCTGGGGTGTGGTCTGAGGTGGCCTCAGCTCACCATTAGCAATCCATTAGGGGTAGTGATAGGATATATCACATCGATGGTAGATGAGACGCAAACCGTCTTAGGGAGACAACAATTGGTGGACTCCTATACTCAGTTCGTCGCTGTACTAGATGCTTTGCAATTGGCAGTTTCAGTGGTAACCTTGGATTCAAAGGAATTGGTGTTTTCATCCAAAGAGTATGCACGATGGTTTGATAAAAATATCGACGGACATTCTTGCATACTTTCCCATTTACCGTTGTCGATTAAAACGCAACTAGAAGCACTTACGAAAACTAGCCGAGAAGATAAACCAGAATTGAATTATTATACAGAAACTTCAACCATTTATGTGGTTGAAATCAAGCGTTGGATTGATGTCTATGTGCGCACCTTGGTTTGGGTAGATGGTCAGCGTACTCTGATGTTGGTGGCTAATAATATGACGGAAAAAGTGGAATCTAAGGAACAAGTGCGCAGGCAAACGCAAAGAGCTGAGATGGCTATTCGGCTATTGGTCATGGGTACCACTGCCAGCAATATTGCGCATCAATTAAACCAGCCCTTAACTGCGTTAAGTAGCTATTGTGCTGGTGTTAAGGATAAGATTTCCTCTGGAACTTTATCCATTGCAGAATTGGAGCCAGTGATTGAAAAAATAAACGCTCAGGCCCTAAGAGCAGGTAAGGTCATTCATCGTGTGCGTACCTTTATCCAAAAAAGTTTACCCAATTATGAAGAAGTTAAGCTTATCAATTTTTTAAATGATGCAGTGGTTTCTTTACATTATGAATTGAATAAATATCTGATCAAATTTGAAATGACTGTCGATCCAAGTATTGATCTTATTAAAATAGACCCCATATTGATCGAACAGGTACTTGCCAACCTGATTAGAAACTCCATCGATGCCATACGAATATCAGAAAATCAGCAGGGAATGATCCATTTAACGGTGTGGAGTGGCAATTTGCATCAAAGGCCGGGGATTCAATTTAGCCTGTGCGACAATGGAGGTGGCTTAACGGATGAGGAGCTAAAACAGTTTTTTGATGGACTCATCAGTGCCAAAAGCTCAGGGATGGGGATTGGGTTGTTATTGTGCCAAAGTATCATAGACGCGCATAAGGGTGAAATTAAAGTGGTTAATATCACCCAAGAAGATAAAGTGGCTGGTGTCATGTGCTCATTTTGGCTACCTAATGAATCTTAAGGACTGTTGCACCAATCGATGGTGCAACAGTCTTATATTGAGTATATGCCAGATCAGGAGCGGAAGCACAATGGATAGCGCAACGAACTGAGGTACATACATAACGCAGTAATTTGGCCGTGTAGTAGGTTGTGCAACCGTCTTTCTTAAGATAGGAGTTTGTGTTTCCTTACCCTACAAAATGTATAATGTTTTTATCTGAGGACACTATGGGTGGGTGCCTATTCAAGACTGTTGCTCCTACGGCGGTCTTGCCTAGGTGAGCTGTCATACCGCTTGTTGATCTCGCATATTGGTATATGCAAGACTATTGCACAACCGGCGGCAAAGCCGGCAGTGCAACAGTCTTATTTCTGATTTTAAGTTTAAGTCATAGAGTGGTTAGCTTTGTAATTATGGCAGTTGATGTTAAAACTATATATATAGTCGACGATGATGAGGCTATAAGAGATTCTTTGGGATGGAGGTTCAAGGAATTAGGATACTATGTTGAATGTTATCCATCGGCAGAGGATTTTTTTGCATTACCAGAGCTAGCACCCCTTGCGTGTTTGATTTTAGATGTGCGTATGCGGGGGCTAAGTGGTTTACAACTGCAAGAAAAACTCATGGAAGCCAAGCGGAAGTGTTCGTATTCGATTATTTTTATAAGTGGTCATGGCGATATACCGATGACGGTGCGTGCCATGAAGAATGGGGCTATAGACTTTTTAGAAAAACCTTTTGAAGATAGTAGGTTACTATCTCTTGTGGAAGTTGCCTTTGCTAAAGCTCAACTTGAACAAGATAAGTTGTGTATAAAAGATCAGCTCGATGCCCTTAGAATGCGATTAACCAAGCGTGAACGGAGTGTGATGCAATTGGTTGTAATGGGGCGATTAAATAAACAAATTGCCGCTGAATTAAGGATAGGCATTAAAACCGTAGAGGCTCATCGAGCCAATATTAAGAATAAATTAAATGCTAAAAATAGAGCCGAGTTTATCAAGATGGCCATGATGTTGCATCAAGATTATTAGGTAGCACAAAACCCAAGGTCTCAGCCTTTATTGGGTAAAACACAGCTATGAACGAATGGGCAATGAGCTTGGCATAAGACTGTTGCACCATCGGCTGGTGCCACTCGGTGAGCTGTCATAATTACAAAACTTGAGTTGCGCTCAACCAGCGGAATTTACTCAAATGATCATGGTGGGCGCTCCTGATCTCGCATATTGAGTATATGCGAGATCAGGAGC
>JASGCH010000243.1 GCA_030054245.1 Gammaproteobacteria bacterium
CTGATAATGGGCACATACACAAATGACACCAAAAAATACAAAGGAATAGAGCCCACTACAATCCAAGTTAGTTTTGGACTGTACAAAAACATCACCGCGATAATAATGATGGAAAAGAAGATATCCAATATGAGCGTAACCGCGTTACTCGTCAAGAAATGTCTGATGTTTTCTAATTCTCGCACCCTAGCTACAGAATCACCAACCCTCCGTGCATGAAAGTAAGCCATGGGAAGGCTCAGTAGATGTCTAAACAACCTAGCACCTAACTCCACATCCAGCTTGCTACTCGTATGGTTAAACACCCAAGTTCTAATTCCACCCAAAAGAACCTCATAAACAGAAACGGCTAGTAAACCAAGCGCAATCACATTCAAAGTTTGCAGGGCATTGTTAGCTAGAACTTTATCCATAACCACCTGAAAGAACAATGGGGTTATGATGGTTATAATCTGCAAAAAGAAAGAAATAATAATAATTTCTAACAAAATCCTCCGGTACCTGATGACCGCGGGAATAAACCAAGTAAAGTCAAATTTAGCCAGCTCCCCTTTGTAGGTAGCCTCACTGGTGAAAAACAACAAAGTGCCATTCCAGAACTCTTGAAAATCTTGGATATTTACAACTATTGGGTTATCACCCGGAAACTGCAATAAGATTCGCCACTTCTCTGAGGGCGTATGCACCTCATTTTCTTCTTTTATTAACCCATCTTCACCTGGTACAGACACTCTAGCCAATAAAAAGAAGGACCCGTTCTTATCTTCTCCAATCGCCGGCAAGGGGGATTGTCTTAACCGCTGAATATTCTGATTGACCGCCTTAGCTGTCATTTTCAAATCTTTAGCCGCAAGCAAAATTTTTTGTCTATCAAACAATCCAGTGCCGTACTCGTGCCTCAATTTTTTTTCATCAACCGCAATACTGTGCATCTGAGCTATAGCTAAGAGACACTGCAAACCAGTATCGACAGGTTCGTTTTGTGACTTTTTTTCTGAGCCACTAATATCTATTTCCTTGCCATCTTCAGCCATGGTAACCCCAAATTTTAATAAAATGTAACTGAAATTCTACCGCCATATAGCTCTACCCCTATATCAAGACTCAAATTCGCATTCAGTGAAATTAACGAAGTATTCATTCGTAGTTGCGCCGTACAATTTGGCAGTGTATGCCAATGTAAAATAAGAGTACAACAAGCTCAAGAAGCTACGATATCACGAGCCACAGCCCTGATATTGCGAGCCACAGCCCTTTATTCCTCAAAAAATACCCAATACCCATTTTATACGCAATTTAACTCTTTGTCAATTGCTCTCCACATAAATATCATTTCTTTTAATTGAATTCGGTTAACTTAGCAATAAGCTACCAAGGCATCTCAAATTATGAACAGCATTTGACCTAACAAATAAGGTAGGATAGCAATGCCCTAAATACCCTATGCCTCATCACGCATCACCCTAAAAGACTTTGGACGGTTACACCGCGATCTGTCTCCATTATAAATTCAAAGCTCACCTTTAACAGAATCGGCGGAAGGTGCATCCGCTGGTGGGCGTTCTATGATCTCGCATATTGAGGGTATGCAAGATCATAGAACGGAAAGATATAACACAGTCATTTTACAGTGCCACCGCGATGAACCCGATGGCACTCTGGACGAGATAAAGAGAGAGTATATCCCATCGGCTTCACCGCCACAACCTCATGGTGGTGTCAGATCAAGACCATTTTTTATGATGGCAAACCCTTTACCAGCAAATAAGCACACACGACACCCGCTCTATACTGTTTGTAAAACTGTAGCTGGTTGGGTGTGATTTCGGTTTCGACCAGAGCTTGGTTTGTCTCAAAATACACCAAGCCCCCCCATTTAACCATGGAACTAGCTAATCTTAAACTTGAAAACCTCAAAGCTGAATCAAACGGAGGATCCAAAAATACCACATCAAACTTGTTTTGCCACTCTGGTTTATGGAGTTGAAATACATCGGCACAAAATAGAGTGATTTCTTGGGCGTCCAGTTTATGGCACAAAAATTGTATATGGCGAAAAAGAACCTTATTTTTTTCAACCATATACACTTCCCTTGCCCCTCTCGATGCGGACTCCAACCCCAAAGCACCCGTTCCAGCAAAAGCATCCAGCACCACTTGACCCTCTAGTTTTACTCCCAACCAATTAAATAAAGTCTCTCTTACACGATTGAGGGTGGGCCTTAGTAATTTAAAGTCTGCGTTGACGGCGATTTTACTTCTTTTCCACTTGCCACCAATAATTCTTATTTCTCCCATAGTTATGGATGATTTTGTACAAAATACTGTAGCGCCAGCGCAACTAAGGTTGTTTGGTAGTTTTCATTCTAAAACTAAGAGACTGTTGCACCATCGGCTATGCCGCTCG
Source organism: Gammaproteobacteria bacterium (assembly GCA_030054245.1). Classification (GTDB taxonomy): domain Bacteria; phylum Pseudomonadota; class Gammaproteobacteria; order Burkholderiales; family Burkholderiaceae_C; genus JASGCH01. Next base: position 2,408 of record JASGCH010000243.1, read on the forward strand.
GTGCAACAGTTTTCTCCAAGTTATCCACTAAACCTCAGTTGGTAGGTTGCGGACCATCATAACCCTCTATGATAACCAGATCAA
>JASGCH010000244.1 GCA_030054245.1 Gammaproteobacteria bacterium
TTATCTTAGTTATAGGGATCAGCTTGATGAGGGTGGGAGTGGGCTGGGTTATGGGTGGTCCGGCTTCTAGTTCACAGGTTGTCGATGTATCTAAATTGGTGACTGTAGTCGAAAAATATCGATCTGAACAGGATGCGTATGAAAAGGGGAAAGAGAATCTGAGTAATATAGCAACAAATGATGCTTCTGTTCTTGCTAAACCACCTCCTAAGATGGCACCCATACCTATGATGGACAGACCTGGCTATGCGGCAATTTCAAATATGATGATTTCGCTTTTTGTGCTGGTTTTTATAGTTCTAGTGCTGAAATTTTTTAAAGGATTTGTGGCTAATATTGCCGTATTGTTGGGTATAGTCGCTGGAATGGTGGTGTCAGCCATCAATGGAACGCTTAACTTAACCAAAGTTTTTGAGGCTGATGCCATAGGTGTCATTAATCTATTTAATTTTGGGGCACCAACTCTTGACCCATTTTTGATTATTACCGTTAGTTTGGTTATGGTGGTGGTGTTTGTAGAATCAGCGGGTATGTATGTGGCGGTATCGGATATAACCCATAAGAAAATTTCGAATCACGAATTAAGTTCAGGTTTAAGAGTCAATGGGTTTGGTACTTTTTTGGGAGGGATGCTTAATACTTTTCCTTTTACTAGTTTTTCCCAAAATGTAGGCTTGGTTGAAGTTACCAGAGTGTATAGCCGGTGGGTGTGCGTTGTAGGAGGATTGATACTCATGTTTCTAGGCTTACTACCTAAGATGGGAGCTTTGGTTGAGTCGATTCCTCAATTTGTTTTAGGTGGGGCCGGGGTAGTGATGTTTGGCATGGTGGCGGCATCCGGTATTCGTATATTAAGTACAGTTGATTTTGCGACTAATAGGTTTAATTTATACATTATGGCCATTTCTGTGGGTATGGGTTTAATCCCCTTAATTGCTCCCAGATGGACACAACACTTGCCTTCGGTTCTACAGCCTATCCTCGATAGTGGTATTTTACTAGCGGCGATAGTGTCGATTTTTTTGAATTTACTTTTTAATGGATTACAAACCTCAGACGAAAATTTAGGCTTACCAGAAAAGATTCAAGATCATTTTTAAAAACTCACTGATCGCTGGTTTCAACTTATGAGCGCGTCCATTTATGTGTACTCTCCAAGTGGAGCAGTCGTTGATAAAAAAAGTTTTCGTTTGGCGGTTAAGAATGCCCAAAAACTAGGGTTTCAAGTTCAATGGGATGACTCGTGTTTGGTACGATTTCAAAGATTTGCTGGAAACGACGAAACTCGCCTAGCGGCGGTTCATAGGGCTTGCGAGGTGGACTCTCAGGTCGTCATGGTGAGTCGTGGTGGTTATGGGATTTCTAGGTTGCTTAGACATATTCCATACCAAAAAATGGCCAAATCTATAGAAAGTGGAAATTACTGGTTGGGATTTAGTGATTTTACCGCCTTACAGATTGCTTTGTATGTAGAAACCAGTCGCGTTACATGGCATGGGCAAGCGTTTATAGATACCTTTGGACGAACTAACCTTGATGAAATCACCAGGTCTTTTTTTCAAGATGTGGTGGCAACCCGTAAGCTACACTGGGTTGTTTGGGATATACCCAAGAAAGAGGGGAGTCTATATCGCCATATCCAAGTTCAGGATGCCATTTTGTGGGGTGGAAACTTAACTATGATAGCTTCACTGTTAGGTACTCCTTGGTGTCCGACTAAAATGCCTAGGGGAATTATGTTTATTGAAGAAGTGAATGAGACTCCTTATAGAATAGAAAGGTTGATGACGCAGTTGTTGTATTCAGGGGTATTTGATAATCAAAATGCCATATTACTAGGAGCTTTTTCAGATTTTCAGACATCTCCGCTGGATCGAGGCTATGCTCTCGATACGGTGGTTGCTTGGCTTAGGGGGCAACTCAAAATACCGGTGATTACCCAATTACCCATAGGCCATGTTCCTACCAAAGCCATTTTGCCCTTTGGTAAAAAGGCCCGATTAGAAGTCCTTGCGCATGAGGCAAGGATTGATTGGGGTTAAAAGGTCGCCATACCTAAGACCTAAGACTATTGCAAGACTGTTGCACCATTGGCTGGTGCCGCGGTTGTCAAATTACTGCGTTATGTAGGTGTCCCAGTTCGTTGCGCTATCCAAAGACTGTTGCACCGAGCGGCACCAGCCGTCGGTGCAACAGTCTTCTAGTGTAGGCTGTTCAACGGCTTTACATGTAACTAAGTATGGAGGTTAATTGGGTAGCTTATTCACAGGAACATTAAAAACCTGTCGTAAGTAGGCAACATAGTTTTCGTCATCGCAAGTATTTTTTTCTGGGGTGTCCGTCAACTTGGTAACGGGTTGTCCATAACATCGGGTCATTTTAATGACAATTTGCAGAGGATTATAGCACAGAACATTGGGAAAGTTGGTGCCTATTCCAAATTCCAACATACATCGCCACCTAAATTTACGGAATAAATCTACAATCAG
>JASGCH010000245.1 GCA_030054245.1 Gammaproteobacteria bacterium
ATGGCTTGTTCAGTAGAAGAAGTGGCTTTAGGGGCTATTCGTATTGCTGTTTTACAAATGGCCAACGCGATTAAAAAGATTTCTGTATCCAAAGGATACGATGTGACTCGTCAGTATGTGTTGCAATGTTTTGGTGGAGCGGGTGGACAGCATGCTGGGTTAGTTGCTGAAATGTTAGGAATGACAGAAATCTTGATTCATCCTTGTGCTGGAGTTTTGTCAGCGTATGGTATGGGTTTAGCCGAGCAGACTTGCATCAAGCAGAAAACGGTTGAAGAGAGTTTATCTAACGAGCTTGTGGAAAGATTAAAACCGTATTATGTCAACTTGATTGAACAGGCTCGGCATGAAATGCTCGATGTCGATCAATGCGAGGCTCATCAGCGTATCCATATCAAGTATGCTGGAACAGATTTAGCGTTGACACTGCCTTTTGGAACCGAGTCAGAAATCATTCAACGGTTTGAAGAAACTTATTTACAAAGATTTTCGTTTTTAGTTCCAGAAAAAACTTTGATGGTTGAATCTATTTCTGTTGAAGTGATGGTGCTAGGTGAACGGTTACTAGAAGAATATGATGAGGCTATCGAAGATTTGGATACTCTGGATGCCGATCATCGCCAAGAGCCCATGGTAGAATTTTTTTCTGCTGGTAGAAAGGTAACCGGAAAGCTGTATTTTAGACATCAATTAGCTCTAGGGACCTTGATTGAAGGACCCGCCATCATTGCCGATAAATTATCCACCACCTTGGTAGAAGTCGGCTGGATCGCTCGAGTCACCAAGGAGCATAATCTGATTCTGAAGCGCTTGGACCCCAATCAACGGCAAGTTACTCATATTGATCTTGGCAAACCAGACCCTATTCTTTTAGAGGTGTTTAACCATTTGTTCATGAGTATCGCTGAGCAAATGGGTTTACAGTTGCAAAATACTGCGTATTCCGTAAATATCAAAGAAAGGTTAGATTTTTCATGTGCATTATTTGACCGCCATGGAGAGCTAATTGCCAATGCTCCTCATATACCCGTACACTTGGGATCTATGAGTGAGAGTATCAAAACCATTATTCACGCTCGCTTGGGTAAGATGTCTTTAGGGGATGTGTTTGTCCTCAACGATCCTTATCACGGTGGGACGCATTTGCCGGATGTGACGGTGATTACACCGGTATGGGTGGCTCCATCGGAGGCACCGGTTTTTTATGTAGCTTCTAGGGGGCATCATGCGGACATAGGTGGAATTACTCCGGGCTCTATGCCAGCTTATTCCACGGATATTGCCGAAGAAGGCATCTTACTCAATAATGTATTGTTGGTTGATAAAGGGAAGTGGTGTGAACAAACCCTAGTGGATCTATTGGGGCAAGGTCCTTATCCAGCGCGCAATATACCACAAAACCTAGCAGATCTTAAAGCCCAAGTCGCCGCCAACGAAAAAGGCGTACAAGAATTATTGCGGTTGGTTAAGGAATATGGCTTATCAGCAGTGGAAAAATACATGCAGTTTGTTCAAGACAATGCTGAACAAGCCGTGCGTCAAGTTTTGAAGGTTCTGAAAAATGGGCAATTTTGTCTGCCCCTAGACAATGGTGCTAAAATTCAAGTAAGTTTAGAAGTGGATAGCAAAAATCAACGCGCACGGATTGATTTTACTGGGACGAGCCCACAACTTAACAATAATTTTAATGCCCCTAAAGCCGTGTCCACGGCGGCCGTATTGTATGTGTTTCGTTCGTTGGTTGCCGATGACATCCCTCTGAACGCTGGCTGTTTAAAACCACTAGATATTGTGGTTCCGTTGGGTTGTATGTTAAATCCTTTGCCTCCGGCTGGGGTGGTGGCTGGGAATGTGGAGACTTCGACTTGTATTACCAACGCATTGTTTGGTGCGCTGGGTGTTTTGGCGGGTAGTCAACCCACCATGAACAATTTTACCTTTGGCAACAACCATTTCCAATATTATGAAACGATATCTGGTGGCAGTGGTGCCGGAGGTATTTTTGATACCGATGGCAAGCTGGTGTCTGGCTTCCCAGGCACTTCGTTGGTGCAAACGCACATGACCAACTCTCGATTAACGGATCCGGAGGTACTAGAATATCGCTTCCCCGTGCGTTTATTGAGTTATGCCATTTGCCAGCATTCAGGGGGGGAGGGTCGGTGGCGGGGAGGGGACGGGGGTGTTCGTAGAATAATGTTTTTGCAAGCAATGAAAGCCAGTATTTTGTCTAATGGTAGAATTTATCCGGCATTTGGGATGGCTGGAGGTAAAGCGGGCAAGGTCGGAAAAAACCGAGTGATTCGAGCCAACGGAACTCTAGAGGACTTAGGGCATATAGCCGAAGTAACTATGTACCCAGGGGATATTTTTGAAATAAGTACGCCTGGAGGTGGAGGTTATGGTGAGGATATGGCTCATGAAGATCATTGCCTGGTGTCCTAGATCGTACTCAACCATTTTCTAATCTTCCTATTTTAAGGG
>JASGCH010000246.1 GCA_030054245.1 Gammaproteobacteria bacterium
ATATATGCGTCGAGGTCTGCGGGGCTCGGCGCCTTGTAACTCATCCATTTTCCGCTGGTTGTTGGGTTTTTAGTAGCTGGAGCATCTTGCTGCCATGTTTTTGGTTGTTTTATTTTTATACGGAGGGCGATTGGCCTTGCCTGTGTTCTTCGGTACTCGACCTGTGTTATGCCATCCATTGCGCCTCCGCTCGCTGTGTTGCATATACGAGACCTTTGCACCATCGGCTGGTGCCGCGGTACCTCCGCGAGCTATTCTCGCATATACTCAATATGCGAGACCAACGAGCGCCTAGTAACTCAGTTTTTCCGCCGGTTGTTCGGTTTGATCGCAAGTACGATGTACTGCCTCGCTCCTCGCCTATTTTGTATAGGCGTCAAGCAAACCTTACAACTTGTGTTGGTTTCGCGCGCCGCCCTGCCCTCTTTCCCATTCTATGCAACCTATTCAATTTCGTTCAAAGGAATTATCCATCCCTTACCCTCCGCCACTTGGCTTGTACATTCACTTGCCTTGGTGTTTGCAAAAATGTTTATATTGTGATTTTAATTCGCATGCCATCAAAAATGCGCAATCCATTCCGCAAGAAAGGTACATCCATTGTTTGATACAAGATTTAATTTCTGAGCTACCGCGTGTTTGGGGACGCAAAGTACATTCGGTTTTTATCGGTGGAGGAACTCCTAGTTTATTTGGTGCTGAGTGGATAGATCAATTGCTTGGAGCAGTGCGTTCCCTACTGCCTTTGACACCTCATTGTGAAATCACTTTAGAAGCCAATCCGGGGGCAGTTGATATGCCCCATTTCGCTGATTATCGACAAGCTGGAGTCAACCGTATTTCATTGGGTGTACAAACTTTTAACGATGCCTTATTGGGTGTTTTGGGGAGGGTACACAACAGCCAACAAGCCATCCAAGCCATAGAACGAGTGCAGTACATTTTTGACAATTGGAATGTGGATTTGATGTATGCCTTACCGCAACAAACCTTAGAGGACTGGCAAAAAGATTTACACATTATCCGGCATTTCGCCCCCAAACACCTGTCGGTCTATCAGCTGACCCTAGAGGAAAATACTCCTTTTGCCAAAGTGCCACCCCAGAGGATCCCAGACGAAGACGAAGCTTTTCGATTCTATGAGTACACTTTAGAGTTTTTGCCTTCGTGGGGTTTAGAGCGCTACGAAATTTCAGCATTTTCCCAACCAGATTGGCATTGTCGGCATAACTTAAATTATTGGCAGTTTGGTGATTACTTAGCCATAGGTGCGGGTGCCCATAGTAAACTCACGCTACAACACCAAATATTGCGTCAAGTAAGATACAGCAATCCACAAAAGTATATGCAGCAAGTGGCCCAGACAGGCTCTGGCATAGAGCAAGATCAATGGGTTAAGAAAGAAGAATTGGCTTTTGAGTTTATGCTCAATGCCTGTCGCTTAACCCGTGGATTTACCAGCCAGTTATTCACAGAAAGGACGGGTTTATCGATAGCTGATATAGATGAACCCTTGCAACAAGCCCACAAACTTGGATTGATACAGCAACAGGGAAACCTTTTTAAGCCAACTTCTCAAGGACTCAATTTTTCCAATGAGTTGTTGGCTATTTTTTTGCCGTAATTCGGGGTATATCTTTATTTTCACAAGGTTCTATATGCAATCATTGAGTCATATTCAAGCCGTTTGGTTGATGATCTTTTCGGCATTTTTGTGGTCAACCGCCGGTCCTGCTAGTCAATTTATTGTCAATTCCAACGGATTTGAAATTACTTTCTGGCGGAGTTTTTGGGCCGCGCTGGGGGTCGTGCTAATGTTGTGGTACGACGGCCGCTTAAAAAGTTTTAGGACCATGTTACAACAAGTTCCCATATTGTTTATAGTCGATGGTATTTGTTGGTCAGTCATGTTCACGGCTTATATGCTGGCCCTCAGCATTACCAGCGTAAGCAATGTCCTCATCACTTTATCGATTGCTCCACTTTTAACATCTTTGGTGGCTAGAGTGGTTTTATCTATGGAAATCAATTGGGTAACTTGGATGTCCATCGTCATAGCGGGGGCCGGTATTGCTTGGATGTATGGGCAACAACTCGGTGGTGAGGGCGTGCTCTTCGGTGGTATGATTGCTTTAGCTGTCCCTATTGCTGGAGCTATCCACTGGAATATCTTGCAATATTCTAAATCCATCAAAGGGCAAGCTGTGGATTTGATGCCGGCGGTAGCCTTAGGTGCTGGATTATCAGTCCTCGCGACCTTACCTTTTGCCTTACCGTTTCAGTCCAATCCTCAGGAGTTTGCGATTTTAGGCTTATTGGGTGTTTTTCAGCTGGCCATTCCTTGTTGGTTAGCCGTAGTAGTGTGTGCCAAATGCTTAACGCCACCCGAAATTTCCCTATTGGCTTTGTTAGAAGTGGTTTTTGGCATCGCCTTA
>JASGCH010000247.1 GCA_030054245.1 Gammaproteobacteria bacterium
AACTTTTGTAATTTATCAATGAGTTGTTCATACAAAAATTTTTCTAAACTCAAAGCTCTATCATTTGCCGATAAAACTCTATCCTCAATCAATTTCAATTCAGGAGTTAAAAACCGTTCAGCATTTTTTAATGTTTGTCGGCGACGATATTCTAGTGGCACCTTGGCTACCTGCCCCTTGGAGATTTCAATATAAAATCCATGTACTTTGTTATACTCCACCCGCAAGTTTGGAATCCCAGTCCTAGCTCTTTCTCGTTCTTCGAGTTCTAATAAAATCTGACTACTATCTTGTTGCAAGCTACGAAGTTGATCTAACTCGACATGATGCCCTTCGGCGATGGCTCCACCTTCTCGAATATGAGCAGGTGGCTCAAGTACTAAGGTCTGGCTGATGTGGGATATACAATTCGGATCGATCGTCAAACTCAAGCGACTTTGCAGTAATTCGGGTAATAAAGTATGTAGAAAGTTGGCTTTTTGCAAGCTAACCATCAAGGTGATAAATTCTCTAGGTCGTATTTGCTTTAATGCCAAGCGCGCGGTTATTCTCTGCACATCCCCTATTTCCCCCATGATTTTGCGTAAACTTTGCCACCCACCCGGGTCTTTTGCTTCGAGCAACCCTTTAATCTCAATTAATCTTTCCTGTACCACTTGCCGATCGCGTGGAATTTGGGTCATCCATTGCTTCAACAAGCGACTCCCCATACTCGTCATACAAGTATCTAGTGTGGAAAATAAAGTGGGCGAGCTCTCCCCTTTTAAGGTTTTTATCAATTCAAGATTTCTCTTGGTGGTGGCAGGTAGAAAAATGTATTCTTGCGACTCCAGTCTTTTTATAGTCTGAATATGTATAGGTAAACAGCCTTGGGTATGCTCACAATAACATAACAAGCCACTACAAGCGGCCAAAATGTGGTAGTCATTTTCTAACTCCCAAGCGGCCAATGATTTACTCTCCATTAATGCATACAACTTACTTTTTGCCAGATTGGCGTCAAACTGCCAAGGCGGGCGTTGCGTCAAAGAAGTGGAGGATTTAAGATCATTTCTGATTTGATCGAGCATCCATTCAGTACCAATAATTTCTTTAGAAGCTATGTGTTCAAGCCAATAGCCGAGCTCTTCCATTGAGCACTCCGCGACATAAATCGTGGCTTGCACCATACTCATCCAAGCTAACCCAATCCGATCTATGAGTTTATCAGCTTTGCTAATAGAGAGTAAAAAATGGTCTGATTTAGAATTTAAATAATGGGACTCGGTAGAGGTACCAGGGGTCAATACCCGGATTACTTTGCGTTCGACCAGATCCTTGCCGTTGGGCTCACTGATTTGTTCACAAATCGCCACCGACTGGCCTAGGCTTAACAATTTTTGTAGGTAGTTATCCGCGGCATGAAAAGGTACTCCCGCCATAGGGATAGGTTCACCAGCGGAATTGCCTCTATGCGTTAGCGCAATATCTAATAAGCGAGCGGTTTTTTTTGCATCTTCAAAAAAAGTCTCATAAAAATCCCCCATTCGATAAAATAGAATGGAATCTGTATGTTCCTGTTTAATAGTCAAGTATTGACGCATAAGCGGGGTATGACTATCCATCGTTTGAGCGATCACCATAGTATTGTTTTGGGGTAAAAGTCTATCACAATCCCTGGAAAACCTGAGCCAAATTTATTTGGTAGTTTTGGGGTCCAGACTGTGCCACTTTATAAGAGCCCATTCGGTTCGCTAAACGAGCTGATTTATGAATATCCCAACCGCGCTCTAAGCCATACAAAAACCCACCCCGCCAAGCATCTCCGCAACCTGTGGGATCAACCACCGATGGAGGCTTGACGGCAGGAATATGGGTTATTAAACCCTCTTCCCATACACGACATCCATCCCCTCCCAGAGTAACTACTAAGGATTTCACTTGCTGAGATATTTCCATCAAAGACCAATTCGTTACTTCGGATAATAATTGACCTTCATAATCATTCACTACAATCCAATGGGCTTGGGCAATGAGAGTTCTCAATTCTTCGGCAGAAAAAGAAGGTAAGGCCTGCCCTGGATCAAAAACAAAAGGGATATTCAATTGCACCAGCTTTTCAGCATTTCTTAAAGTTGCCAACTTGTCGTTGGGTGCTAAAATAGCCAAAGTGATGCCCGAGTGCTCAGGAATAGGTAACTCTCCAGCACGGCACATGGCTCCCGGGTAAAACGCGGTTATTTGATTGTTATCACGATCTGTCATGATCCAAGCGCTGGCTGTATATAATTCCGCATATAACCGCACGCAATCAGTTGGAATTTCCAGAGCTTGGAAGCGTTGAAGGTAAGCATCTCCATCCTTACCTATGGTGGCCATAGGTAAGGGTTTTCCACCAAGTTGCTTATTACCATATGAAATTTTGCCGGCAAACCCTCCAAAATCTTTA
>JASGCH010000248.1 GCA_030054245.1 Gammaproteobacteria bacterium
TGGGGTAGTAATTTGAAAGAGTTGTTTGGCAACCGCAACCAGGGGGTCAATATTGGCCATGCGAACTAGGCCAATAGAAAATTTCTTCTTGCTGTTTTTAGGGTGTGGATTGCTGTGGTGCCGATGCAGTTCAACTAGGCTATGGTGGATGGCATTGGCAATTGCACCATAAACGGTGTCTCCTGCATTTTGGGGAATTTCTACAATTTCACCTTTACGCTTTTGTTGTTTGAGACCACTCTTATGGTCGCCGACCAGATGTTGAACTCTTGAGTCCACAAAGCTTTTGTGCGCATCGCCAAAGTCCTTTAGCTTATGGATTAATTGTTCACTTGAGGATTGAGTTTCATCGAACCACACACATTGAATTCCCCCGTTATAATCCATTAAATTGGCTTTTGCATACGCCACCCATCCAGACTGATAGGCTTCAAAGCAAGCACTTGCCAAAGCAGGGGGTAGTGTGGCGGTGGAAAGTAGTACGCGGCTACCTAACATTCCAGCCCAATGAATAAGACGACATAGCGCAGGTAGATCTTCTAGGTCGAAATCGTCTGGCTCGTCTAACACCAAATCGCTGGTCAAAAGTCGCAACATGGGAGCAATTTGCCGGCCACCACGGGTCCCCTCTGTTGCGGAAATGAGGTGATCAATGGTGCAAACCAAAACAGGCGGTTGAAGCAAGCGATCGCTCAGTGGCTTTATCCATTCACTTAAGGAGTGTTCCTCTGACTTACCTTGATAGTGGATATACATTTCTGGTGGCAGATACTCTTGCGCCGATTCACTGCCATGAATTCCTTGTTCTACCTCAAGGTTTTTAAGAATGTTATCGGCTTCAAACAGGGATTTTACAGCGATACCACCCACTGCAATGGCCAAATCGTCGTCACTTAGTCCTAATTCTTTTTTGAATTCCTCACCCGTTTGCATGGTTAGGGTTCGCAAACCTAAGGCGACGCTAAAACGAATTTTTCCAGTGATACGCCCTAGTGTGTACATGATTTTAGCATTGGCGCGGGTTTTTCCACAGCCTGTGCTGGCCATATTGATGCCAAAAAAACCATTTTTTTGGGTCTGTTCAGCAATTTTCTTACACATATCGATGGCGTCATCCTGCCATCCAAATTTTTCTTTTTGTTGCTTAGGAATGCGACTTTCCAATGCTTTATGAATATCTAGCGACCGCAGAGTACTTAGAAAGCGTGGTAGTTGATTGACAATTTTCTTGGCATGATCTGTCACTCCAATGAGATGTTCATCAAGTTTTTGGTTGTACACAAGTTTATTGTTTTCATAACGAGTATTGGCATAGATAGAGTAGGTACTAGATCGCCATTCTGGGTTTGATCCCATGCTTGAATAATGGTGGTCAGACAATGTCAGAGCTAATCGCGCGATATGACTTGAAAATAGGTCGTCCTTAAGCCAATTCTTATTTTCTTTCATGATAGGTTGCAAATGAAATTTGGCTTCAGACGCGAGTAGGCAAGCGTGGCAACGCCACTGCATACTCGCAAACGGTAAATCTGCTTTCTTGATACACCAATTGTCTTTTATACGGGATTCCTGTTCCTTGTCTTTGCATTTAGGCGAATTCCAGCTCGCTTCAAATAGATTATTCATCCAACTATTTGATTCTGTAATTAAAGCGTCTGAATTATTACTTTGGGGGAGCTTATGGTGCGTTAAAATTAACCAGCCAACAAGCTGGGCGAAAGGTGGCAAACAAGTGAGCGGATTATTTGTATCTTTATGATCATCTAACCCATCCTTAAAATAAGTCAGTTCAAGCTCTGAATTTACTTGTGAAAGAGCATCGATCCATTCGACATCGGTAGATTGACCAACGAATGCCTGAAACAAACGAAGCGAAACCCATTCATGCCGATAGGGTTCAAAAGATTCCGTTTGGCTTTTTGGATTGATTTTTTGCTGAAAAAGATCATTGGCTTTACCAAAATCATGGAACAATGCGGCAAAAGCCGCGGCGTATCTAATCAAAACCAGCGTTTTCCATTGAGTTTTGTCTTGAAACTTGGATATGTCAGCCGTGGTCATATTGACTGGCACAACGCCTCTTTCGTTAAAAGCATCGCGTCTGCCAACGACCCAAACCAATTCAATTCTACTACGAGAACGCATCCAATGGCAAGCGACTGCGGTACTTTTGGTTGCCGTTTTGCGGAGCAACTTTTTTACCGCCGCCAAGCCATCTTCGGTAATGACTGTTTGCCAGGTGTTGTCGCCAATCCGATCTGCAAAAGCGTCAAGTACACGACGGGTACGCGCTAAAGCTTTTTTTTCGCATTGGCTGATAAATGTGACCATCATAAGTAGTGCCCTCTATAGTAAGACTGTTGCACCATCGGCTACGCCGCTCGGTGAGCTGTCAAAGTACAAGGCT
>JASGCH010000029.1 GCA_030054245.1 Gammaproteobacteria bacterium
GCTTCGCCTAGGCGCATGAGGAGCCGCGCCAACTCGACGCGGCTGTGCGCGTTGTTGGGGTTGCGTTCGGCGGCTTGACGCAACCAGCCCTCGGCTTCGGGCCAGTGCGCTTCGCCTAGGCGCATGAGGAGCCGCGCCAACTCGACGCGGCTGTGCGCGTTGTTGGGGTTGCGTTCGGCGGCTTGACGCAACCAGCCCTCGGCTTCGGGCCAGTGCGCTTCGCCTAGGCGCATGAGGAGCCGCGCCAACTCGACGCGGCTGTGCGCGTTGTTGGGGTTGCGTTCGGCGGCTTGACGCAACCAGCCCTCGGCTTCGGGCCAGTGCGCTTCGCCTAGGCGCATGAGGATCCGCGCCAACTCGACGCGGCTGGGCGCGTTGCCGGGGAAAAGGCGCACGGTTTCGCGCAGTACCCAAAGCTGTTGCTCGACCAAGTGCTGGTAGGCTAGCCAAGTGGCCCAGAAATTCCATACATAAGCGTTGCGTGGTTCCCACTCCAGTGCCCTGTCAATGAACGACCCTAGGCACTGCAAGGTCTGGACATTAATATCTGCGCGTTTGAGCAGTAAATTGCCGTGATTGCACAAGCTGTGCACAAAATAATAACCATCGCCGCTGTACTGGGCGTAGCGGCGGTAGCCTTCTAACAGTTGCAACATTTGCTGGCTGGCTTTCTGGCTGGGGATTTGGCGGTTTTTGATGGCATCTTGGGCTTGCTTGTTTTGATCCCAGCTTGGGCAAGCAGGCGCACTGCTCTTGGGGTTTTTTTTCGGTTTTTCTGGCTGTAAAGTGCGGGCGAATTCAGGTAGGTACTGGCTAGATCCGTGGCTGGTGTGTAGCAAAGCATCCATCAGCACTTCTTGCCAGTGCTGGGGTGAGCGGGGGTAGAGTCCGCGTAGGGCGGCGAAGCGGCGATGAAAGGCGGCGGCTTGTTGTTCTAATGTGCCAGATTGTTGGCCGTAGTGCCGTAGTAGAGCCGAGACTTGCAGGGTTTGGTGCTGGCGTTGGTCGTTGCCGGGCAGGCGTTGCAGACCCAAGAGCGCGACGCTTAAGTATTCGGAGCGTGGGTTGGCGGCAAGTTGTAGCCATGAAGCTACTGCTTGGTCGTCGGTTTGGCCTTGGGTGAGCAGGCGGTGCAATGCTAAAGCAGGATCGCGCTCTGGGGCCAAGCGCAGTGGGACCAGCCAAGCCAGCCAATACGCTTGTGCTTGGCGCAACTTCTCGCGGCTCTCAGGTAGTTCCAGCAGTTGCAAAGCTTCTAGTGCTTCGCCAATGCGCAGGCTATAGACATCAAAACCAAGGCGGCGAACCTCTTGCGCGTAATTATCGCGCATGGTGCTCAGCCAATCGAACAGGGCGCGGTCGAGCTTGGTGCGGTCAGCTGGTTGTTCTGCTGGAAACGCATCATAGAGCACCTGCGGCAGGTCGCGTCGAAGGCTGATGCCCAAGGTGGTGCGACCTCGGAACAAATCAGCCAGGGCTTGTTCAGGTTTAAGCTGAAACTGTTCGCGCCAAGACTTCATGCTCGACCCTCCATGTCTTCACCAAAGTCATCGCGGCTAGAGGCAATGCGTAGGCTCAGCAAATGCACATCCCGTGCTGAGCGCAGTGCGCTGGCGCTGGTAGCTTGGTCTTCGGGGTAGATGTGGCGGCGGGAAATCGTGCCCAATTTCAGCAAGTGTTTGGGCTGATAGTCAAAACGAGCGTGGAGAATTTCCGCCGTCAGCGTTTCTGCTTGCCCAGGCCCTAAATGCAAGGTTGCCCCATAAGGATGAGCCTTGGGCACTGGAAAAAAGAACTGGTGCATGCCACCATCTAAAGCGGTGGGTAGCGCCATGGCCGCTGGCCAGTCCAGCCGCCTCTGGCTTGTCAGCACATCGGCCAAGTCATAAACCATCAAAGCCACAGGAATGCCTTCTGAGGTATCAGGGTCGTAGCCCCCTAGGCCCATGCGGTCACGCAGTTGATTTGGCCAGTCGGCGGCTTCGGTCTCGGCTTTTACTTCATCCAGAAAACCCGCGTAGCACGGTCGGTTATCGCGGTTCTTGTTCCAGTCGTCAAACAATTGCTTTACGCTGGCTTGGGAGTCGATATCATGGGTAGCGGCAACAAGCAAGTTTTGGAACTCTTTCATAGTCAAGTTCCATATCGACTTGAGAAGCCAATCCAAGGCTTCTAAGCGAACCAGAGTTTGATTGGGTAAATCCTTGAGATATATCTGTTGATTGAGAGGCATGAAGGTGTCAGGGGTGGTGCGGCTACTGACCTTGACCTTGCTTTCGTAGTAGAGCTTGCTGGCTTCTTGCCAATCTAAAAAACTGCCAATGCGCGTGGGGTCGGGTAAAAAGGCCAGAAAGGCTTGCCAGCGCTCCGCAGAAATCCGTTCATCGAAACGACAGTTGTCGGCGATGGCGGCTTCAATCACAGAAGGGGAGCGGCTGAGGTCTTGAAGAAAGGCTTGCATGGGAGCTGGTATAATGGCTTAGATGGAGGTAGATTTTATCACAGATTTAAGACGGTTGCAGCACCGCGGCTACGCCACGGGTTACACTGTTAAATTACTAAGTTATGTATGTTCGGCAGTTCGTTGCGCTATCCATTGCGCTTCCACTCGCTGGTCTCGCATATACTCAATATGCGAGACTGGGAGCGCCTACCATAATCATCTTCGGAAATGAAGCTGGTTGCGCGCAACTCAAGCCTTGTACTTTGGTAGCTCGCCGAGCGGCATAGTCGATGGTGCAACGGTCTTAGTTGAGCAACGCCCATCACCAGCCGATGGCGCAACAGTCTTTGGATAAGCTATAATACGCAAGGCGAATTTTTTGCTTAATGGGTCCGGAAGTTTGATTTTTTAAGTTGGGTCATGCGACCGTCGCAAAACGCCTCGACGGTCATGCGCTCAACTGATGGGTTGAGAAAGGAAAGAATATGCGTTAGGCAACACACGCCACTTGTGTCGTTAGCTTAGGCTTGCTCAGACATTTTTACATTTTTGCAAATTCCATGTACATCACAGGTAAATGCCATTGCGGCGCAATCTCCTTCAAAGCTATGGTCGATCCACTGCGCGTTATGGTGTGTCACTGCGCGGACTGCCAGATGTTCTCTGGGGCACCGTTTCGAGCGGTTCTGCCGGTTCCAGCAGAAGATATAAGTATCTCTGGAACTGCCAAGCACTATGTCAAGGTCGCTGAAAGCGGTAATAAGCGAGTTCAGGCCTTCTGCCCTGATTGCGGAACCCAGTTGTACGCAACAGAGGGCGATGGCGTGCCGAAGGTTCTGAACCTCCGCCTTGGTTGCGTAGATCAGCGCGATCAACTTCCCCCCGCGACTCAAATCTGGGGAATGTCTGCAATGCCATGGCTCGAGAAACTCTCTGCCGTACCCATGCACTGCAAGGGTATGGCCAGCCGTCTCCAGCCCCCGAGCTTCGACTTTAGGCATCGTAATCCAACCTCAGCCGCCGCCATGCTCATCCCTGAAGTCCAACACTTTGCATCTCGAAGTATTCTGTGCTGGTTGGCAACCGTGAGTGCCAATGGTCAAGCCAATGTCTCGCCGAAAGAAGTTTTCGCCGTCTTCGACACCCATCACTTGGTTATCGCAAACATCGCGTCACCCACAAGCGTACGCAACATTGAAGTAAATCCACTCGTGTGTGTCAGCTTCATTGATGTCTTCGTCCAGAAGGGCTTCAAAGTCATGGGTACCGCGCGAAGTTGGAGGAATACAGAGTCCGAGTTCGCTCATTGGTCTGCGCCATTGCTGGCAAAAGCCGGCACTCGGTTCCCGATTCACAGTGTCATTGTCGTTAAGGCGAGTGCCGTCGAACCCATTCTTGCCCCAAGTTATCGACTCTACGCGGCAGAGACCAGCGAGGAATCTCAGGTTGCCTCAGCCATGCGTGCTTACGGTGTTCAGCCCGATCGCGGCGATGCCTCATCCTTCGCTCAAGCAGAATGCCAATGGCAGGATAGCCAACCAAAGCCATAGATATAAGACAGAAGACTGTTGCACCGTTGGCGGGTGCCAAAGTCTCATGAGGACAGTCCACGGTGTAAGGATTTGGATGGCACGAGGTCAGCCCAAAATATCTGACCCAAATGGGGTAGCCATCGATCACCTATTAATTCCAGCGCGCGAAAATCGACATATTTTACGCATAACCTTGGTTGATAGCAGGCAAACCCAGCGTTGACGGGGCGCATACCTTGTGCGTACAAAGCGGTCAAGAGCTCGGTGCGAGCGACTTGGTAAACCGGTTGTCTCTCCCAGAATGGAAACTGCTGGTGTAGGTACTCTATGGTTTTTGGTGGCAAGTTAAAAATCGTCAGCATTAGATGGCCTGAGGGTTTGAGTTTTTGTTTGGCCGCCCGCAGTATTTCAATCGGGGAAGGGCTGATTTCTAGGGTATGTGGTAGGGCAATAAAGTCTAAAGATGCGTCTGCTAGCTGTGAGAAGGGTGTGTGTGCAGGGTCGGTGGCGTCGGTGAGGTGGGTGGATATGTTAAAATAGCTGTAAGTTTCTAAGGACGGGGTGGTTGACTGGGTCAATTGCAAGCCGTTGAAACGAGCGAATTGTAGGGGGAGTTTATAGGCACCACAGGACTTTTGGAGACATCGGTCGTACGCGGTAATTTCCCAATTTATCATATAGTTGAACCATGGATCAGGTAGCAGAGCAGATAACGCTTGGGGAGGAGTCATGAGGTTAACGCCAATTCCGGCATTTAATGATAATTATATATGGCTGTGGCAGGTGGCCGACCAAGCTGTGGTGGTGGACCCCGGCGATGCTACCCCGGTGCTGGCGTATTTGGAGCAAAAAAAACTCCAGTTACACGCTATCCTCATTACCCATCATCATGGGGATCATGTGGGGGGCTTAGAGGCTTTGGCACCTAGGGCGAATGTGGTTATTTTACCTGCAGATGAAGTGGCGAAGGTAGGATTTTCGCATTTTCGACGGGTTGCCGATGGAGATGAATTTGAACTATTAGGACAGCGCGTTCAGGTCATAGCGACTCCAGGTCATACCTTAGGTCATATCTGCTACTTTTTACCTGATACGCCACCTCAACCTATGCTTTTTTGTGGGGATACCTTATTTAGCGTCGGTTGTGGTCGCTTGTTTGAAGGCACACCGACACAGATGTGCCAATCTTTGCAAAGACTGGCTCAATTACCGGGAGACAGTTTGGTTTGTTGCGCACATGAATACACGCTGGGCAATATTCGGTTTGCCTTGTCGATAGAGCCAGAGAACCCAGATTTATTACAATATAAGCGTACTTGCGAGCAATTGCGGGCTAGCTCTAGGCCAACGCTACCCACTACCTTGGCTTTTGAATGCGAGGCCAATCCCTTTTTGCGTGCCCATTGGCCGTCGGTACAGGAAGCGGTCGCCAAAATCGCTGGCATTTCTTCACCGTCAACTTGGATAACTTGGGCGAAACTGCGGGAATTAAAAGATAATTTTCGCTAAGGAATAAGGCTCCTCGGTGAAAGTCGTGTAACGGTTTTTTGATCGAGGTGCTATGGTCATAAATAGGCAATCATTTATATGTATCAATTGGACTTAACATTAAAAGCCATGGTAAGGGTAGTAGGATGGGTGGCGATACCCATCTTATTTTCGAGTTGTGTGTTGAGCACCGATCGACCCATAGAGGATTTTCCAACGCCTGCTATCCAGAATTCCCGTAGTGTGGAAGAGGGTGCTGATGCAAAACCAACCAACACCACATCAACCCAAGTGGCGTCCACTTCTTCTATTTTTCAAGCGCCTATTGCTCGTCAACCTAGCTCCACGGGTGTGGCTACCTGGCCCCCCGTGTTTCTGCAGAGTTCCTATATTGCTCCAGTGTCACCTCCTGTGGATATTTGGGATAGGATGCGTCGCGGGTTTGCTTTGCCGGAGCTTGAAAATTCGGCCTTGGTCGAGCGATTTGCCACCTTTTTTGCTAAAAGATCAGGGATTTTTAGTGAACAAAATACGGGTCCTAGAAAGTTTTTGTTTTACATATTAGAGGAAATCGAGGCTCGTGGATTACCCACCGAGTTGGCGTTACTGCCATTCGTCGAAAGTGCTTATAATCCACACGCCCAATCTCCCAAAAAAGCTCTCGGATTATGGCAATTTATGCCTCGAACAGGGTTGGACTTTGCACTCGATCAGAATATTTTGACCGATGAGCGAAAGCATATCATTTTATCTACTCGAGCGGCTTTAGACTATTTAACCAAATTGTATAGAATGTTTGGCGATTGGCACCTAGCGCTGGCGGCTTATTCTTCGGGGGAGGGGCGGGTACAAAAAACCATAGATAAGCAAATAAAATTAGGACTACCAACGGCTTACAGTCATTTGGCACTGCCTAATGAAACCAAAGAGTATGTGCCTAGGTTATTGGCCATGAAGGAAATTATCAGCAATCCTAGTTATTATCGGGTGGCTCTAGCGAAGATACCCAATCAGGCTTATTTTCAAGCCGTGGATTTATCTCATAATATGGATGTGGATATGATAGCCGAGTTATCGGGTACAGATAAGCAATTATTGAAAGAACTCAATCCAGGTTATCATAAGACGGTGTATTTTGCTCACTATATGCCAAATATTTTATTGCCTTCCGATAAAGTCGAGCAATTTCTCAGCAATGGACGGGTGATGGATTTTGAAAAAAGGGAAAGTAAATGGCATCTACAAAAATTACTAAAAACTTTGAAAGTAAGCGAAGTGGCTCATTTATATAATACTCCACTCAAAGAATTTTTGTTGATGAACCCTGTCAATCACAATGTACTCATCAAAGCTGGCTCGACGGTGGTGGTTTATCGTCACCCAGCCCGTGAACGCATGCCGCTCATCAAAGACCCTCAATTACAAATTCAAAAGCCTACCAGCCCTTTGAAGAAAAAAATGAAGGTTAATAAAAAATAGAGACCTTTGCACCGACGGATTTGGCGCTACAATGGGTAGGTGGTTTTATTTTATAATCGATAAAGGATTGAGGTGGGTGATGAGGCGAAGTGGCGGTTCAAGCCAAGACCTTAACCCTTGGTTTTATGGCGGATTACATGACCCAAAGGCTAAACGGTCCATGGCGAATGTACACTTTTTGCGGATTGTGCAACAGTCTTATTTATTTTTAACTAAAAAACGGTATGCTATCTGAAGATAAGAAACATTTGTTTGTCAGTGATAGAGAATATCACCAAAGCATAGAGAAATTGGCGGTACAAATCCATTTATCCCACTGGGATTTCGACATTATTTTGTGTTTGGCTCGAGGTGGTATGAGGCCGGGAGACATTATTTCCCGTATCTTTGATAAACCCTTAGCGATCATCTCTACCAGTTCTTATAGGGTGGAGCATGGAACGGTGCAGGGAGAATTGGACATTGCCAAACATATTACGAGTCCGCGTGGAGAAATTGCCGGTAGAGTGTTGCTGGTAGACGATTTGGCTGATACGGGACATACCTTGACCGAAATTGTCGCCATGATCAAACGCAAATATCCGGCGATCACTGAACTACGGACGGCTGTGATATGGGTTAAGCAGGGGGCTAGTTTTCATCCAGACTACTATACCGAATTTTTGCCCACGGCCCCATGGATTCATCAACCTTTTGAATGTTACGATACAACCCGACCCAATCAATTGGTGGAAAAATACCAAGCGGTTAAGGGCGCTGAAGTAGTTAACTAAAGTTGCAACAGTCTTTAAAACACGATGCTGACAGGCACATGATCACTGGGTCTAGGGTGTTTGCGCTCGGCCTTGTGGATGGTATAGCTTTTTAATTGACTGGCAACCCTTGCTGACACATAAATATGGTCAATGCGTAGCCCTAGGTTTTTTTGAAACGCCCAATGCCGGTAATCCCACCAAGTAAATTGTTTGGCCGAGGTATCCTGAATCCGTCCGCTATCGCACCAGCCTTGGTTTAACAGTCGGTGAAGATGGGCTCTTTCTTCTTGGGTGCAATGAATGGCACCCTCGAGCTTGACGGGGTCCCATACATCCAAGTCATCTAAAGTGATATTAAAATCGCCCAAAAGAACGGCTTGCTCGTACTTGTCTAAGGTTTCTTGGGAATAGGCTTGGAGGCTTTCAAGCCACTGCATTTTGTATTGAAACTTATCACTATCAGGACTTTGACCGTTTGGGAAGTAAGCACCTAATAGGCGTACATCACAGATAGTGGCACTTATGAGTCGCGCCGAGGCGTCGTTATAGTGCGGTAGGTTGTATTGAATGTCCGTGATGGGATGGCGACTGATAATGGCAACGCCGTTGTAAGATTTTTGCCCCAAAGAAGCGCATTGATACCCTATTTGGTTAAAATCGGCGTGCGGAAATTTTTCGTCAACCATTTTAATTTCTTGCAACACCAAGACATCGATGGGGACGGCAGACTGTGTCAGCCACATTAAGACTTGTGATAGACGGATTTGTAAAGAGTTTACATTCCAAGTAGCTAGGTGCATGGTTTATTAAGCTTGCATAAATGATCTGGTAAGTACCGCATCAAAGACTGTTGCAACAGTCTTTGGTGCAAAGACCTTTTTTAAAAACGCTCTAAATTGGAAAATGGTAACTGGCCCCCACGAATGACCATTTTTCCATATTCAGCACACCGTGCCAAAGTAGGGATGGTCTTACCAGGGTTTAAAATGCCTTTTTCATCAAAAGCTTTTTTGAGAGACAGCATCTGCTTGCATTCTTCAGTGGTAAATTGTACGCACATACTGTTGAGTTTTTCTATGCCTATACCGTGTTCTCCAGAAACAGTGCCCCCTAGAGCCACACTGGTTTCTAAAATTTCTGCTCCGAATAACTCGGCTCGATGGAGCTGGTCGGCATCGCTAGCGTCAAACAGTATCAGAGGATGTAAATTCCCATCTCCAGCATGAAATACATTGGCACATCTCAGCTGATATTTATTTTCCATTTCTTTGATTAACCTTAACATTTCTGCCAAAGATTGGCGTAGTATCGTGCTGTCCATACACATATAGTCCGGGCTAATGCGTCCAGAGGCTGGAAAGGCATTTTTTCTACCACTCCAGAATTTTTTTCTTTCCTCTTCGGAGCCACTGATGCGTAGAGCTACAGCGTTAGAGTCTTGAAAAACCTCGATCATTTTGTCGATTTCCGCGTTTACTTCTTCAGCTGACCCATCGCTTTCGCACAAAATAATGGCTTGCGCGTCGAGGTCGTAGCCCGCGTGAACAAAATCTTCTACCGCATGAATCATGGGTTTGTCCATCATTTCCATGCCAGCGGGTATGATGCCCCGGGCAATTATGGCGGCTACAGCTTGTCCCGCGTCCTCGGTAGTGCTAAAGCTGGCTAAAATGCACTTCGCCACAGCTGGAATGGGTTTTAGTTTGACGGTAACTTCGGTGATGACGGCTAGCATGCCTTCAGAACCAATGACTAAGGGCATGAGATCTAAACCCATGACTTCAGGTGCCAAACTGCCAAATTCAACGCTACTGCCATCGGCCAAAAAGCCTTTAAGGTGCAAGATATTGTGTAAGGTTAAACCATATTTTAAACAATGGACACCTCCTGAATTTTCAGCCACATTGCCACCAATGGTGCATGCTATTTGGCTTGAAGGATCTGGAGCATAGAATAATTGATAAGGGGCCGCGGCTTCGCTGATGGCTAGGTTACGCACCCCACATTGCACCACCGCGATTTGTTTTTTGGGGTCGATAGATAAAATGTTGTTAAACTTTGCCAGAGAAAGGACGACCCCTAGGGGATGAGGTAGGGCACCTCCGGATAAACCAGTACCCGCACCTCGTGCTACCACAGGAATGTCTAATTTATAACAAGTGGTTAAAACGAATTGAACTTGTTCATAAGTGTCTGGGATGACAACGCATAAAGGTTTTTGACGGTAAGCGGTCAGCCCGTCGCATTCATAAGCTTGAACCGATTCATCGGCATAGATTAAATGGGTTAAAGGGATACCTAAGGACAACTCTTGGATGAGTTTTTGTTGCGCTTGTAGTCGTAGAAGGTTTTTTTGCATTGCATGTTTTATGGTTTAAGGACCGTTGCCCAAGCTCGTTCAGGCTTAGGTTGATCATATCACGCTAATCGAGTGCAAAATCATAAAGCCAAGGTAGGTTTAATAAGCGTTGAGAGGCTACTTGTAAGCCAAGGACTAATCCTTTCTTGATGAGTCCTTTTGCATGAAATAGTTTCCCGTTGATAAGGGCTTTTCTTTGTACTCGTGCCACGCGGTTGGCTCGCATGCAAGCATAGTTGGCTAAAGCTACACGAGGTGTAAAAGGTTCTTTTTGCAGACATTGGGCTAAAATATAGGCATCTTCAATGGCCATGGCCGCCCCTTGTCCTTGAAATGGCAAAGTAATATGCCCGGCATCACCTACTAAACAAACTAAATCGCAGTGAAGTTGTTGGGGTGAGCTTATGGGTTTTGTCTGGTAAAGTGGAAAAAATTCCCACTTTAACTGCTGGGTAAAAAGGTCAGCTAACGGAGCCCCGAGTTTTTTACCCATGAACAGAGACAGTTGAGTGGCGTGTTCCTGATACCAAGCTTGGGGGATGATCAAGACGCAGTTATAAGGTCGGTTTTTACCCATGGCATAAATCAATAAATGAAATCCCTCACCTAAAGCCAAAACAACATCGCGAGCCGCCCAATAATCGATATCATGAGGTAAGGTCGTCCGACAAGCCATGAGTACATTGGACTCGAGGGGATTTGAGGGTTGTAAGGTC
>JASGCH010000249.1 GCA_030054245.1 Gammaproteobacteria bacterium
TCCTTAACTTGTGCCGCACCAGCTCCAGAAGCAGATTGGTAAGTCATGGTAGACACCCATTCGACCCAGTCATTTTGAATCAATCCATTGATCGCTATCAACATCAAACCTACTGTACAGTTGGAGCCAACCCAAGTCTTATTGCCACGGGTGAGCGCGGCGTCAATGACAGAACGGTTGACAGGGTCTAATATCAACACACTTTCATCGGACATCCTAAGAGCGGATGCCGCGTCTATCCAGTGACCATTCCAGCCAGATTGTCGCAACTTGTAATAAATATCTTGCGTATAGTCAGCTCCTTGACAAGTTATAATGGCATCACATTGACTAAGCTCTTCGAGAGAGTAGGCGTCTAATAAATACTCTAATGGTGAACCAAGACCTAGTAATTCTTTTGGAAGAGGGGCACCTACATTAGAGGTTGTAAAGAACAATGGCTCAAATGTAGAAAAATCTCTTTCAGCTTTCATTCTATCCACAAGGACTGAACCAACCATTCCGCGCCAACCTACTATGCCAACTGATAACATATTCATATTAAAAAAAATATAAGCTCCTAAAACTAAAATGCCCGATGCATGCACTGCCGATTGTCATAATGAAGACTATTGCATCGACGGCTGGTGCCACTCGACGGTCTATTCATTACGCTGGTACCGTCATCATGTAATTTTTTGCCATCTGGTAATACCACCCTATTAACTATACCATAATAATAAGTTGAGTGTGATGGGATAGAACTAGGGTTCTATATTGTAATCACTATTCTAAGATCGTTGCACCATGGGCTTGCCGCCAAGCTACCAAACAACGAAGTTATGTGGTGTAGTTCACTCGGACGAACGACATAAGATGGTTGCTCCATCGGCTGGTGCCGCGACTGCACCTCCGCTAGCGCCTCTCATCATCTTCGGAAATAACATTGATTGCGTACTATCTACGGCACAACCACTCGTTGGTCTCGCATATAAAGACTGTTTTCCGCTGGTTGCGCGTAACTCAATCCTTGTACTTTGGTAGCTCGTGGAGCGGTACCAGCCGATGGTGCAACGGTTTTATATACTCCATATGCGAGACCAACAAGTGGTTATGCAACTTACTGAGGCGGCATAACCGACGGTGCAACGGTTTTATGAATGAAAGTCTTTAGCCAAAGTTTTAAATCATCAAAACAAGTATATACCACCGGAACTACTACTAAAGTAAGTATGGATGAAGTCAAAACGCCTCCTATAACGGCTTGACCCATGGGGGCTCTTTGTTCGGCTCCTTCTGAAAAGGAAACAGCCAAAGGAACCATACCAAAAATCATTGCCAGAGAAGTCATTAAGATAGGGCGTAAGCGAACTTTAGCGGCTTGAATTAAAGTGGTATGCCTTAATCGACGATAAGATAATCCTGATTCTTCTAGGGTTGAGACATTTTCTTTACTGAGTCTAATGGCAAAATCGATCAATAAAATGGCATTTTTTGTAACCAATCCCATCAGTAAAATGATGCCTATCATTGAAAAAATAGAGACTGTGCTCCCAAACAGCAATAAGGCTAAAACCACCCCAATCAAAGTAAGTGGTAAGGAGGTCATAATGGTTATGGGTTGTAGAAAACTAACAAATTGACTGGCCAATGTCATATAAATAAATAAAATAGCCAAAGTTAGGCTGATTAAGGCGTATTGAATTGATTCTTTCATGTTTTTAACGGATCCAATAAATTCATATCGATACCCAACAGGAAGGTGGATAGATTTTAAAATTTTATCAATATCTGCACTCACTTGTCCTTGTGGTCTGCCGGAGGTATTGGCACTAAATAATACTTCGCGTGCTAAATTGCGCCGATTGATTTGATTAGGACTAAACTCTTCCTTGATATTCGCAACCTGGCTTAAAGTTGAAACTTGTGAATTACCTAGCTTATCGTTAGGTAAAATGATAGGTAAAGACTTTAATTGCTCAGAGTTTTGAACATACCTTTCGGGTAACTTGGCAATAATTTTATAAGTTTGATTATCCGGTGACTGCCAATTTCCGATTTCAGTTCCTCCTATTAAAGTCCTTAGGTGGTTGGTTAAAGCAGAAACAGGTAAACCAATGTCGGACAAAATTTGGCTTCCAAGCTCGATATTTACAGTGGGGTTGTTGGGTTTTAAGCTAGAGTCTAAATCTACCAAACCGGGTATGGCACGGAGTTGGTCAGATAATTCATTTGAAATTTTTTGTAAAGTATTAATATCTGACCCTTGAATGGAAAATTCGATTTGCTTATTTCCACCTACAGCATCTAATTGCCCAATGTGAGAGATAGTGATACCAGCTACTTGGCTTAATTCAATGCGCAAATCTTGTACCAGATTTTCTACAGATCTCATTCTTTTTGATTTATCGACGAGTTTCAC
>JASGCH010000250.1 GCA_030054245.1 Gammaproteobacteria bacterium
GCTCACTGCCTCAATAACCAATGCAACGGCACCTTTCAGCGCGCCTAACTCTTCAACCACTATCAAATTTTCTGCAAATTGTTTAATCTCCGCCGATGTCATCTGACCGATAGAGCCTAAATGATGCAAATAATCTATAACTTTTAAATAAGCCTTCTGAGTAGCTTGCTGATTTTTATCATATAAAAATACTCTATGTGCGTGGAGAATCGCCACTTGGGCAATCCCTATCCCCATCACTCCAGTCCCTACTAATAAAATGTCCGCATGGGTAAGTTGACTCATCAATCTTTTGGCATAAAAAATAAACTGTAAAACGACCGTAGCACCGCGCGATCTGCCCTAACGACAAGGTGAAGCTTCGCACACCAGCGGAATTGACTCATCGTTGATTCAATTTTGCAACGATCTTGGTAGCGATGGGTGCCCCCTAGACATATAGTGGTAGCCAAGTTGCCGTAGAAGTAGATTATAATAAAAAACCAATTAACTCACGGATAGGAAAAATAACTTTAAGCTACCATAAGAACCAGCAGGCGTAGCGTGTAGAGTCATACTTACCCAAAAACCATTACACTCGCGGTAACCTTGGCAACCGTCTCTGAAGCTCCTTACTTTCTTTGTTTCTAATCCTTATTAAATGCTAAAATATCTCACCAGAATTTTCCGTAGGCCAAGTTATACCTCTGATTTAACAAAATTAATCGAAGATTATAACGAAATTAATCCAAGGTACTACTATGAACAAGTCCATAGCCGAAGGATTTATTGGTACGGTGAAATCGATCCTATTTGGTTAGCTGATCCGAATAAATCAGTAATTAATAACCAAGAATTAAATCCAACCCATCCTAAGAATCTATAACTTGCCGGTATTTCCAAATGATTGTATTTGATTTAAAATGTGAAAACGCTCATCTGTTTGAGGGTTGGTTTGGTAGTGAACCAGAGTACCAAAGTCAATTAAAAAATGCTTTGCTGACTTGCCCCATGTGTGGAACTGACAAAATTGTCAAAATGCCCAGTGCACCCAACTTAGTTCTCCATCATCAAAAGAACGAAAATACCCCTACTCCCATTGAGCCCAGCCTGAGCAACCTGCCAAAATCGAAGGACCTACAAGAAAAGATGCTCCATTTTGCTCGTATATTGATCAACAATACAGAAGATGTCAAAGACAAGTTTGCTGAAGAAGTACGAAAAATGCACTATGGAGAAATAGAAGAACGAGCCATTCGAGGGGAAGTATCATTACAACAAACAGTTGAATTGCTTGAAGAAGGGGTTGAAATTCTACCCATTCCCTCTATGTTTAACAACAAACTTAATTAACACCTAAAGACTTGTGCGGGGTCTTGGCAAAGCCGATGGTACAACAGTCTTAGTCAGGTAACTCCTTCTATGTTTACAGGACTCTGGAATATCAATAGTCGCATTGTGCAGACGACCCGCTATTGGCAACTGAATGACAACCAATCCATCGAATTTAATCTCGGCTTAGCTACTGGCCTTACCTCGGACGGACACGAAAATCGCCGCTTACTAAGCCAAAAAATCGGTGTGGATGTTAAATACCTCCAACAAGTTCATGAATGCCAAGCCTTAGAACTACAACACCATACCCCACAAAATTGCGTCGCTGATATAAGCTGGACAACCCAAAAGGAGTTGGCTTGTTGTATTCTGACCGCGGATTGTTTGCCTATGGTATTCGGTGATCCAAATGCTAAAATAATCTTGGTTGCACACGCCGGTTGGCGAGGATTGGCTGGTGGTGTTGTGGACATTGCCGTTGACATTTTGCGAACGCTATTAGGTCGCCAGGTTTCTCTAAGCGTCTGGTTGGGACCTTGCATTGGCAAACATTACTTTCAAGTTGGCGATGAAGTCCGGCAGGCACTTCTGGATTCTTCGCTAAAAGCTCAAGAAGCCTTCTACATCGATACTCAAAATGCCGGAAAATGGTACGCCGATTTGGTGCAACTAGCCATCCTAAAGTTACATTCCTTAGGTATTCATCAAATTTTTGGCCATACTTCTTCCCAGCTGTCCACTTGGTGTAGCTATGGAAACCCAGAAAAATATTTCTCTCATCGCCGAGACCAAGCTACTGGCAGAATGGCCACCCTAGCTTGGCTACCTAGGTAACTACCTAGAAACCTTTGCGCGATCATGATGTTAAACTTATTTTTCGTGGCGCAGGGTTGGAAATAGTATCACATCCCGTATATTTAAACTATTGGTCAAGAGCATCATTAACCTATCTATACCTACCCCACAACCAGCGGCTGGTGGCATACCATATTCCAGCGCGCGAATAAAATCATGATCAAACTCCATCGTCTCATCCCACCCAAGTTCTTTTCTTTTAAGCTGTTCAGCGAATCGACTGG
>JASGCH010000251.1 GCA_030054245.1 Gammaproteobacteria bacterium
CATTGCGCTTCCGCTCCCAGTCTCGCATATACTCAATATGCGAGACTGGGAGCGCTCACCAGCGGATGAACACCCCAGTAAATTCCGCTGGGGGCGTTCGCGGAAGCCTTGTACTTTGACAGCTCACCGAGCGGCGTAGCCGATGGTGCAACAGTCTTGTTGATGCTATACTTAACCATTTTTGGGAAACCTCATGGTGCAACAGTCTCGTTGTGTTATAGTACTTCATCCTTGAATCCATGCTTGGTCAATTCCGCTGGGTTGTACACACCCCAACCTTGTGGTAGTTCGTCCGAGCTTGTGCGCAGGCCCCATGCCTTGCCCCATATATGACTACAAAACTTTATACACACTATTTTTTTTATGGGGTGCGCTGGCTACCCTTACCGATTTTGCGGCTATTAGCCACTATCCTGAGTATCTTCGTATTTTCATTTTGGGTGAAAAGAAGGCGGGTAGTGGTGCGCAATTTGCAATTGTGTTTCCCACAATGGTCTAGGCTCAGGAGATGGTTTACCAGTTGGCGGGTTTTTCAAAAAGCCATGCAGATGTTATTTGATTACAGCTGGTTGTGGTATGGAACCTTTGAGCAATTTGACAAAAGAGTGAGCCATCAAGGATATCTGCAAACTCCTGCATCCGGGACCGCTTGCCTTTACTTCGTGCCTCATTTTATGGGCATGGCGTGTGTCGGAAATTGGTTAGGACGACAGAATGTTTCTCCTTTGCACTATTTGGTACGCTCCCAAAATAGCTCAGGATTTAATCAAATATACCAAACTGGGCTGACTCGATTTGGGAGGGTTACTTTAATAGACAAGGAACAAGGGATTAGGCCCTTGGTGCGGGCACTAAGGAACCAAGACAGTGTGGTGATTTTGCCGGACTTAAATGTGGGGGCAACAGAAGCTGAGTTTGTACCCTTTTTTAAACAATGGGCGGCGACTTCACCGGTACTTGGTCGATTAGCTAAAATCGTTGGGGTACCCATCATTCCCATTATTCCAATTTTGCACAAAAAAGGCTATCATCTGCATATCTTGCCGGCACTTGCACTAGACAGTCATCAAGATAGTTCCTATGCTCTGAAAATGAATCAATTTTTAGAACTTTGGATTAGCCAATACCCAGAGCAATATTGGTGGCTACATCGACGATTTAAAACCAGACCCAATGGAGAGGGTTCATTATATTGATTTTTATAGGAAAAAGAACATGAAATCACTACCCACCACGAAAGAGGCTTGGAGAGCTTTATTAGCTGAAAAGCAAGCCGAAGATTTGGCTTTTGAAGTAACGCAGAATAGTTATACGGAAAGACCGTTTACTGGGCGCTATGCGGATTTTTGGCAAAAAGGCCATTACCAGTGTATTTGTTGCGATTCCCTATTGTTTTCGTCAGATAGCAAGTTTGACGCCGGGTGTGGTTGGCCGAGTTTTTCTAAATTGTCCGATATAGGCGCTGTGCGAGAAGTCCTAGATCGTGGCCATGGAATGACTCGTACAGAAATCAGATGTGCCCATTGCGATGCTCATTTAGGCCATGTTTTTAACGATGGTCCTCGACCGACCGGTTTGCGCTACTGTATGAACTCAGCCGCCATGCGGTTTGTAGAGAGCAAGGATTGAGAAATCCTGCTAAACAACCCATTATGTACAAGACGGTAGCATTTTTGTAAGCTTGGTATTGCCAGACATTGGTGTTGTATGTTACAATTAACACTTTTTTTATTATCGAAGGATAGGGGGGGTGGGTGTCGTTGTAAAATCTTGCAAAGCTGTTAAAAGAAAACCGGTATAAAGCAGCGGGCGTGCAACCAGCGATTTACCGGGTTTACATTCTGGGTGAATCGCATAATGCAGTCTTTATGACGGAACCAGTGCAACTGCGGCGCCAGCCGATGGTGCAACAGTCTTTTTATTTATTCGTACTTCTTTAAGGATTTATTATGGCTGATGTGCAAAATTCTACGCTCATGAATGTTTACAACCGGTTGCCAGTGGCTTTTGTGCGTGGGCAAGGTGTGTATGTTTGGGATACAGAGGGTAGGCAGTATTTGGATGCTTTAGCCGGAATAGGCGTGAATACTTTAGGGCACGCTCATCCACGCATCGTTAAAGCCATAAGTGAACAAGCGGGTAAATTGATTCATTGTAGCAATTATTATCAAATCATTGAGCAACAGGTGTTGGCCGATGAGTTGGTGGCTTTATCCCACATGAGCAATGTGTTTTTTTGCTCAAGTGGATTAGAGGCGAACGAGGCTTGTATCAAACTCGCTCGAAAACGCGGTCATGATAAAGGCTTGGATTATTCTGAAATAGTGGTCTTTGAAGGCGCTTTTCATGGCCGCTCGCTGGCTACCTTGAGTGCCACC